>CALDTD010000092.1 GCA_937924345.1 uncultured Flavobacteriales bacterium
TTGAACTGTCTAAATAACTAATAGCATCTTTCCATAATGTTGATTCATTGTTGGTAAACATTGCCCAAGTTGTGACTTTTCTTTTTGTATAAGGTAATTCTACTTCGCCCTTTAAAACATGCCAACGTTTATCAACAAAAAAAGCAAAATCATGTACGTTATCTTGGTGGTAATGCAAGGTTTTTAATTTAGAAGAACTTTCAGGAGTTTCCATGCCTTCAAAAACGTTTTCAGAATCGTTAGTTTTTATAGCCTTTTCAATTAAAAGCTCAGTTTTACGGGCTTTTTGGGTTAACCAAGCTAATTCTTTTTCTCCATTAACCAAATCTCCTGTAGCACCAACTACGTAGTTTTCAGGTAGGGTAATTTTTACATCATAGCTACCATATTCAGAATAAAACTCGCCTTGGCTTAAGTAGGGCATTACATTCCATCCGTTTTCATCATAAACAGCTGGTTTTGGAAACCACTGAGTCAATTGATATGCTTGTCCAATATGTCCAAGTCTCGATACATTTCCATAAGGTATTTGCACTCGAAAAGGAGTAGTAATAAGTACTTTCTCTTGTGGTTGTAAAGGTTGAGGTAAAATTACTTTTACGTAATCGATATTCTCATCATACTCTAATTTAAGAGGTTGATCTCCTATTTTAAAGTCTAAAGAATCGATATAGCCTCTGTTTTTTTTATCAGAAAAACGTAAATTAAATTCTCCTGCTTCTTCTAGTTGTTCTGCTAGTTTTGTTTGATTGTTTTTGTACGCATTTGGCCACAAATGAAAATAAATAAAATCTAAATTATCATTAGAATTATTTATGTACTCTATTTTTTCGAAGGCATTTAATTGATGCTTAGTATCATCTAGACTAACTTCAATTTCGGTATTTACTTCTTGTTGAAAGTATTGACCATAAACAATTGTTTGAAGGCTTAGTGTAATTAAAAAAAAATATTTGAAGTTCATTTCCGATTATTTGAAGTAAAGATAATTATTTTGAAACGCTATCTTTAAACTTTATTCTGAATATGAAATTTGATTTTACCTTACAACAATTAATTGCGTATTACCGCGAGTGTTATGCGTTAGATAATAGACAATTAGAATTGTATGATTATTATTCTAATCAGAATGCAAATAGGCTGATAATTGCTGCTTCTAGAATTTTGGTGGAGAAAGATTTTGCTCAGAAAGTAAACTTTAAATGGGGGAATGAGGTGAGTCAAAAGCTTCGTGTTTACTCGAAGGAAATGGAATTGTATGCTAGTTCTTATTTTTTTATGACTAATGTTAAGATTCTAGGAAGGAATAAGTTAAGTGCTGTTCCTCTTTTTTTAACTCCGTTAAAGGTAGAGTTCAATATTCCAGATTATAATGTTTCTAAAACGACCAAAAAAACGCTTGTAAATCCCCAAGCTGTAAAAAGTTTGACAGTTTTATACCCAGAAAAAACAATCGAATCTATTGAGGAAAAACTAGAAGAAATATGGCGAATAAAGGATCCAAATAAACGAATTACAGCATTGAAGAATAATTTTGATACTATAGATTATAGTGCTTTTGAAGAAAATAAAGGTTTTTTAACGCAATCTAAACTAAAACAGTACTTAAAAGAAAAAACAGTAAATAAATTATTACCTGTAGTAGGATTAGGTCTCTTAAACAAACCGACGGCAAGTCGTGGTGTACTATCGGAATTAAAAGATATTGTTCTAGAAAATAAGTTTTACCCAGAAATTATAGAAAGCGTATTTCTAGGAACGAATCATAATATAACTTCTAAGAAAAAAGAGGTGATTCATGTTCCAGTAAATTTAAGTGTCCCTCAACAAAATATTATAAAGTCCGCTTATCAAAATAATCTGACATTAGCCGTTGGTCCTCCTGGAACTGGTAAGTCATTTACAATAGCAAGTATAGCTGTAGATGCAATTGTTAATGGGAAATCTGTATTGATTTCTTCTAAAAATGATCAAGCACTAAAGGTAATTGCTGAAAAACTAGAAAAGGATTTTGGTTGGAAAGATGGTGTTGTATTGGCTGGGGAGAAATATTTTGAGAGAAAAATTAAAAGTAGAATTAGAAATGTATTAAGTACACCGGTAGATAAAGAAAAACTAAGATGGCTTCGTAAAGAGTTAAAAAGATTAGAAAAAAATATATCTAAGTTGGATAAAAACATTGAAAATACTAAACGTAATATAGGTGTAAAGACAGATTATGAGCTAGATTTATCTGAATTAATACTAGATTCATCAAGTATTATTAAAAAGCTTAAAATTTTCTATAAGCAAGGTCAACAATCTTTTTCTAAAAGTTTAGCTAAAGAAATACACTCAATATCACATCTTAATAATGTTAGAAAAGAATGGGTTAAAAGTTTCTTAGGACATAGTTTTTCTAAATCAATTATAGATTTGGTTGAGGATGAGTTAACAAGATTAGAATTAAAAAAAATGATTCAAGTTATTGAATCGGATTCTGGAACAGAAAAAGAAAGTGTGTTTCATTCTATAAATTTTAAAAACGTTTTAAAAGCATTTCCGGTTTGGTTAGTAAATATGAAAGAGCTTAATCAGTATTTGCCCCTTAAGCATGATGAGTTTGATTTGGTAATTATAGATGAGGCCACCCAATGCGATATAGCGAGCACTATACCATTGCTGTACAGAGGTAAAAGAGCCGTTGTTGTCGGAGATCCTAAACAGTTAAGGCATATATCTTTCTTGTCTTATGAAAAACAAAACGAGCTTGCAGAAAAATATGGTGTCACAGACTTTAATAAAAAACTATTAGATTATCGAAATTCAAGCATTTTGGATGTGGTTATGGAAACATTACTTTCTCAAAATCAAGTTCATTATTTGGATGAACATTATAGAAGTCAGCCAGATATTATTGATTTTAGTAATAATGAGTTTTATAACAATTCATTAAGCATCATGACTTTTAATGCTAATGCAGAAAATAAATCAAGTCTATTTGTTAATCAATGCAATGGGGTTAGAGTTAATGGTGTTAATCAGTTAGAAATAGAGACTTTATTTAACCAAATAAAAACTAATTTAGAG
>CALDTD010000093.1 GCA_937924345.1 uncultured Flavobacteriales bacterium
TTTAGTAGCACAAGCAGCATTTGCTAAAAAAGAAGCTGTAGGGCTTTTATAAACCAAAACTGGATTGGCGGTAGTATCAATGCACCCAGCATCAGTAGTAACGGCTAACCCTATCATATACGCTCCATCTGTTGCATAATCGTGTGTTGGGTTTTGAACATTAGAAATATTTCCATCTCCAAAAATCCAGTTCCATGCTACAATGGTACCGATTGAAGTTGTGGAATTATCATTTAATTGAAGTGCCTCATAATCACAAATATTATTAGTCATAAAGTTCGCAACCGGTTTAGGGTTTATTGTAATAAATGAAGATGAAGACTGCGTACAACCGTCAGTAGTAACTAACTGTAAAGTAACATTGTATGTTCCAGTATTCTCAAAAAAGTGAGATGGATTCTCCTCTGTGGCATTATTTCCATCTCCAAAATCCCATAACAAAGATTGTATAGCAACGCCAGGAGCTGTTTGTGCTTGAAACTGTGTAGAATCACCAAGACATTGTATATTAGGATCTGCACCGTTAAAACTACTCGAAGAAATATTCACATATTCAAAATCAGGTCCAGCAGAAGGTAAGACTGTTATTGTAAAAGTCGTTGAAGCACAAAGATAATCTACAGTTATTGTTGCAACTTCAGTTGTTGTAGAGGCAGGAGGTGTAAAAGAAGGAATGTTTCCTGTTCCATTTGCTCCAAGACCAATTGAAGTATTGTCATTAGACCATATATATACTCCACCTGAAGGGTTTCCTGGAGGAAAAATAATTGGATCAGTAGCAGTACCACTACAGACTTGTTCTGACGGAATAGTAATTGGAGGTTGATTGATAGGTGCAACTACAAAGTTATTTGTAGTTGCTGGAAACATACCACAACCATCATCTGTAAAAGCAGAATTACCTGATATAACTCTAATACTAGCTGTAGAATTTGTAGGAATACCAGGAAAATCATAGACGGCCCAATCATTATAAGTATTTGCCCTATCAGAACAAGAAGCAAAAACTACTGGAGGTGAAGCACAGTTAGGAAGTTGAGCAAAGGGAATATCTTGCAAATTAGCAACTGGAGAACCAGTACTTGCTGTTGTAACACCGTCTACTGTTACTTCTAAAGTCATAGTCGTAGACGAAGGGTTTGCATTTCCATGCCAATGTTCTACATAAAGCCTTAGTAAACCATCGCAACTAATACAATAAGCAACTTGCACGGAGTGAGCAAAGAGATTTATCGTTGAAGCTATCATAAAAAGTAAGAGTAGTATTTTTTTCATAATATGAAAATTTTAGGGTTATTTAAATGACGAGAATGAGGTTATGAAGTTGCTCTTTTAAAACCTTTATTTACGATAACTAATAGAATACAATCTAATACAAAAAAAAATAATGAGCTTTTTTTTAGTCATACATTTATAAAATATTAACCCTATTTATTAACAATAAGATTATTTTTGCAATCTATATGAATATAAAAAAAAGAATTAAATACTATTTAGTCGGAGCTTCTATTGGTATTTTATTATCCATTTTTATTTTTAATGGAAGAGGCTGTGAGTGGCTTCCAGGAAACAGAGTTTTAAAAACTATTCGTTCTAGTAAAATCATAACCTCTGAGTTCCAACAATGTCTTCTTGACTGTAAAGGGATAGAAGATAGTTCTATTTACAATTTAATTCAAAATGGATCTGTTGTTTTTGGAAAAAGTGATACAAAAAATAAAGATTATTATATTACCTATGATTCTGTTTCTATAAAAATTAAAATTTTAGAAAAAGATACTACTGCAATTGTAACAAGTGAAAATGTAAACTGCAATTGTAATTCATATTCGAAAGAAAATTATAAAATGATATACCAACCCAACACTATTGTTTTAGAGAGATTAAAAGCATTAAAGCTTTCAATAAAAAAAGAAGTAGAATGTGAACTTGACTGTTTTGGGATTCTTAAAAGTGATTTACCTGATTTATTCAAAAACGGAGAAGTTTTATTTGAAGATAGTTACCCTAACAGAGTTCCAAACCCTATTTATTATATAAAATTAAATTCAAAAAATAAACCTCTACTATTTTGGATTGAGCAAGGTGCAACAAAAACAAGAATTAAACATGTGGTTAACTATCAACCTACTAGTTTAAAAAAAGGAGAACCTTTAAGCACTCTCTTTGAGCAATCTATGCAGCTAAAGGATTGTAATTGTTACTAACGTTTATAAACCCAACCTTTTAAATTATTATTTACAAGAAAAGTCTTTGCTCTCTTTCTAGATTCGAAACTTCCCAAACAAGCATAGTAATTTTCATTAGAAGGGTTAAAATAAACAAATGCACTTTTATTGATAGACTTTAGTCTTGCTACCTTTCGCTTAGCATAACTTTCTTTTTTATAACTACCACTTACAATAAGAAAGTCTAAATTTTGAGGTAAATCTTTTTCTGAGACTAAAATAGCTTCCTGCTTTATTTTTGCCTGGTTTTCCTTAGGCAGTTTATAAATCCAATTGTCAATATCTATATTTCTTGAGGCTATACCAGCTTCTTCTCTAGAATTAAAAACTCCTACATAAGCATAATTTCTTTGGTTTTCGTTATTAAAATATAAACCTGCTTTAATTCCTTTCTTTTTTAACTCCTCTACCCTATTTCTAGCTCTATAGCTCTCAGAAAAAGAACCAGAAACTAAAATATACTTCCCGTTTATTGGTTTATTCTTTATTGGTTTAGATTCTCTTCTTTTTCTAGTAACATTTGTTTTAATAGACTTACGTCCTTTTTGCTCTTCCTTTTCTTTACGTTTTAAGGCAGCTAGTAAATTCTCTTGCTCAAAATAATTTACTGCTGTACTATCATAATAAGTATCGTGAAAAACCATAATTCTCCCACTATAACAAGCGGTCCAAATATTTTTTGTCGCTTCGTCAAAAGTAATACCAATTGGCTTACTCTTTGTTTTCGCTTTTGCGATAATTTTCATCTCATCTGTAGCTAGCTTTGTAACTTCATTACTCCCGTAATTTACTACATACAAAAATTTACCATCAGCAGAGATATCCATAGAGCGGGGTAATCTACCTGTTGATTTTTTAACTATTTTTTTTGTTGCTAAATCTATTTTGGCAATTTTACCTTCTCCATTTAAACTTACATATAATGTTTTATTATCTGGAGACAAACATAAATGCCTTGGGTGACGCCCTACTTTTTCAATCCATTTAATCGAATAATCAAATAAGTTTAGTTTAGCTATTTTTGTACTTCCCATAATTGCTATATAAGCTACAGAACTTGTTTTATTGACCACAATACCTCGTGGAAAGGTCCCTAATGAAATACGTTTTATTTCTTTATTTAGTTTAGTACTAATAATACTAACATCTCCACTAGTCCAATTCGTAACTAAAACCTTATCATTATTTGGTGTTGCAGCTAAGTACTTGGGAACACAGCCCACCTGTATAACATTTTCTATTTTTAAAGTCTCAGTATTTATCTTATAAACGTAGCTACTATCATACTTATTCTTAGAATTACAACCATCACAACCTGGCCTAACAAATTGTCTACTTGTGCCCCCCGTCATTTCATAATTAGAAACCCATGCATATTTACCATTATGCGTAAAAACACATTCTACAGGTGCACCTTTAAAATCTCCTTTATAACCATTAAACCCATAATCACTTAGTATAACATTATCAGGAATAGTCTTAACTAACTCAAACGATCTATTATAAACAGTAATAGAATGTTTATACATCATATTCTGAGCAAAAAATAATCCCTTATTATTTGAAACAACAGATTTCGGAGAAATACGCCCTTTAATTGTCGTCAATAAATCTAGCTTTTTACCCCTAACATAAATTATCGAATCCTTTTGTTGGGCATTTACAAAAAAAGGGATTATCAGGAAAAAGTAAATAACCTTTTTGGATGAATTGATAAACAAATTATATAAACACATCAAGAAATATTGCTTATCATTTTACAATCAATTCAAAAACTGAATTAGATCTTCAGCAGATTTTTCGGCTATTTCTTCCATAGCAACATGACCAACATTTTCATAAATTATTGTCTGACTATTTTTTATGTCTTTATGAAATTTTTCTGCGTGTTCTACATTTAACCAGTTGTCTTTCTCGCCCCACATAATTAGAACAGGCATCTCTAACTGATATAAATTATGGGTGTTTTGAACAAAATATGAGTTTGCTATCTTAACAAAAGCTTCTAAATTCCCCTCTCTATGGAATAAATCAAAATAACGTTGAACTACCTCTTCTGTTACTTTAGATTGATCACAAAAAACTTGTCTTACAAATCTTCTAACTACTGCTTTTGGTATATAATTAAACACATTTCTCAAAACTGGAGTTTGAGCAATTACAAAAGGTAAAGGAAAGTTACGATCATTAATGTAACCTGCGGCATCAATTAATACTAACTTGCTGACTTGTTCTGGATACTTAATTGCAAACTCCCAAGAAAGCCATCCACCAAGTGAATTCCCAACTATAACACAAGGCCCTATAGATAGTGTATCTATAAACTCATGAATAAAATCTGAATATTTATCAATTGCATATTTATTCTTTGGGTGAGGTCCAGTTAAACCAAACCCAGGTAAATCGAAGCGAATAACTTTGTAATTTTCCTTTAATATTTCCGTCCAAGCATCGTAGGTATGTAGCGATGAAAAAGTACCATGAATCAAAAGAATTGGTTCACCTTCTCCTTCTACTCTGTAATGAACATTAACGCCATCTATATCTATAAAATAAGATTCCTCGTTTGTGTATTTTTGTATTAAATCCTCCAGTGTCATATAAAAATATCAGCATAGACAGGGGTTATCTACGATTTGGAATGCACTAAGTTAGAAATTAATTGCTTAATCCAAAAAAAAGAATATCTTTATAATCTATAACTTACACACAATTTAGTACTTATAAATAATGTATTTTAAATTTTTAACCTTATCACTTTCACTTTTGCTTTCTGCAATTTCTTTTGGTCAAGATAGATTAGAAGGAAATTTAGATACTGCTACTCAAGTTTATTCGTCCAACAACATTTACATTGAGTTAGGCGGTAAAGGGCTGTTTTATTCAGTTAACTATGAGCGTAAACTGTTTAGTTTAGGAGAAAAAATGTTTGCAACGGGTTCCTTAGGTTTTTCGCTATTTCCTGGAATGACTAAAGTACAAAACTCGATGGATGTAATGTTGCCTTTCTCGATATCAATACATAAGCATTTAAAGAAAAGTCATTTTTTAGTTTTTGGGACAGGGACAACTTTTTACAGATATATGATTAATGACATTGAAATTTCTAATGAAAACATTGATCTACAACCTTTAATTGCAAGACTTAAACCGATAAATGAATTTTTTGGACACGTTAACCTTGAATACAGACATCAAAAACCTAAAGGTGGCTTTATGTTTAAAGCTGGAATTACTCCTTTATTTTTTAAGAAAATGCAAAACTTTCAAGGTATAAATTCGGCGCAATTAAGCGGTAATATAGGTATTGGATATGGGTTTTAATAAAACGATTATGAAAAATAAAGTAATACAAGCATCAATAGCAAGTCTTTTAGCGTTAGCAGTTTTTACAGCAGAATCTTGTAAAAAAGAAGATCCACCAGCGGAAACTATACCAACTAATAACTCTAATTCGGGTTCTGGAAGCGGATCAGGTAGTGGAAGTGGATCAGGTAATGGAACAGGAGGAAACAATAACTGTAACGACATTGACTCTCCTACAAATGGAGATTCTGGAGCATGTAAATATGCTTATACATCTGGTTATGAAATCACAAGTATGCCAGTAGAAAATGACGGAAGTGCTTGGGATCCTTTTGGCGGAAAACCAGACTTAATTTTAAGAATAAAAGAACAAGGATCTACTGGATATATGTTTGAAGGTTCGGAAATTTCAGGACATGATCCTGCTACTTCTGCAAATTGGGCTGCACCATCTCCTGTTAAATTGAAAAACAAAACTTACGAGTGGGAGTTAGTTGATTACGATCCAACAAGTCCTGATGATTTAATGAGTTCAGGGACTTTTAACCCTATCACATCTGCGAACAACGGTGTTATTTCAGTTATTGGCACACAACCTTCTACTGGAGCTCAATCACAACTTAAACTAACTTACACTTTACAATAAAAACAATGAAAGCCCTAGTTAATAAATTTTTAGTTTTCAGCTGTGTTGGAGTAGCAATAGCTTCTTGTAAAAAAGAAGAGGACAATACAATTATTGAAGAAGATACAGAAATTGTTGGTTGTATGGATGTTGATGCCTTTAATTATAACTCATTAGCAACAAAACCTAGCAACAATTGTACTTACATTAAAACAACTAAATACGAAATTACAGAACATGCCGAATTTAATGGAGACGGAAATGATTGGGATTCTTTTGTAAATAAAAAAGCTGATTTAATTCTCAAAATTAAAGAGAAAGGTGCTACAGAGTGGTTATTTGAAGGCGATGTTAAGAATAATCATGATTTTAATGATCCTGCTGAATGGGTAGCTCCAAATGCTGAAAAATTAAAAAACAAACTTTACGAATGGGAATTATTAGATGATGAATCTTTTGGCAGCGATGAACTAATGGCTTCTGGTAGCTTTAACCCTACAAGTTTGACAAATAGTGATAACGAAATCGTTACTACCTTCACAGATAGCAACGGACTTAAAACTACACTAAAAATATATTATTTCATACAATAAACATTTACACTATGAAAAGCTCGATAATTAATACCTGTTCAATACTTGCTCTTTCTGGAATAGCAATTTTCTCTGGTGCTTGTAAAAAACCTGCAGAACCTTTACCACAAGCTGTTGTAAAACAAACAGGCTGTACAGATATAGATTCTCCAAATTATAATCCTGATGCTG
>CALDTD010000094.1 GCA_937924345.1 uncultured Flavobacteriales bacterium
TCTCTTTTCATAAATAAGTCAATTTTGTGTCAACTTATTTTAGGACGGGACAAATTAATTAAAAAAAAGGCTCTATTATGTTTTGATAATAGAGCCTTTTTTTTGAACGTATTTTTAGATAATTATGCTTTTTGAATTATCGTTGATTTTTCAGTTTTTAAATTTATATTCTTATCATTCTCTTGTTTGATGTCTTGACCATAAGCTGGGCAGCTTTCGTGTTTAGAACGGAATAAAAAACAAGAAGGTAACGTAAATGCAATTGTTAAAGCGATTAATAATGGTTTTAAAACGTTCATAAAGCGATTTTTTTGTTGGTTTCTTTTACGAAAAATAATTAACAAAGCAATTAGTTCAGTAAATTCGTTAAAATGAAAGACAAATCTAGATTTATTTAAACCGATAGGCAACAGATAGATAGAGGAGTTATTAACATAAAAACATTAAAATTGACAATAAAACCAAATATAGACGAAAGCTGGTTTGCAGTTTTAAAAGATGAATTTACAGCAGAATATTTTAAAAAATTAAAATCAACTCTAATTGTTGAAAAACAAAAATACAAAGTTTATCCACCTAGTTCATTCATTTTTTCGGCTTTTAATAGCTGTCCATTAGAAAAGGTAAAAGTTGTTATTATTGGCCAGGATCCTTATCATGGAGCTGGTCAAGCAAATGGGTTATGTTTTTCTGTTGCAGATGGAATTGTACATCCTCCTTCACTTCAAAATATATTTAAAGAGCTACAACAAGAATTTGGTTATAGTTATCCTAAAAGTGGCGATCTTACCCCTTGGGCAAAACAAGGCGTTTTATTATTGAATACGACTTTAACAGTAAGAGCAAGTGAAGCAAATTCTCATAAAGACTTAGGTTGGCAACAATTTACAGACGCAACAATTAAGGCGGTCTCAGATAATTTAGAAGGAGTTGTTTTTTTACTTTGGGGTGGATTTGCAAAAAAGAAAGCTAAGTTAATCGATAAGAAGAAACATTTTATTTTAGAAACAGGTCATCCTTCACCATTAAGCGCCAATAGGGGATATTGGTTTGGGAATAATCATTTTATAGAAGCTAATAAATTACTAGAAGAACAAAAGAAGGCTCCAATAGATTGGAAAATTGAATAACGATATTAATCTATACTTTTTTAATTAATATTTCGTTTCTAAGTACAAGTATGAAGAAGATCTTACTAACTTTTTTATTTCCTTTTTTTGTGATAAATTATTTCGCACAGGAAAGATCAGGTCAATGGTCTATTTATGTCAATGGTATTAATGTAGAGGAAAGTAAATCATTTAAACGCGTGCGTTTTGATTCTTACAAACGTCAGCTTAATGAAATTCGTTTGGAACATATTTCAGAAGGTTTTCTAACTGCAAACATCGACTCAATTAAACAAGTAGATTCTCTCAAAAAAGTTTTTATTAACTATTACAAAGGAGAACAGTACAATTGGGCAAAACTAAAGTTTCTGGCAAAAGATGCAAGTATAATTAGTGCAGTAGGATTTGGTGAAGATATGTTTATCAATAAACCTTTTTCGTCGGTGAAAATTAGTCGTTTAATGGAGCAAACTATTCGTTATTTAGAGCAAAATGGCTATCCATTTGCAAGAATAAAATTAGATAGCGTTCAGTTTTTAGAAAAGGCTATTTCTGCAAAAGTAAATTTAGAAAAAGGACCAGAAATTACCATAGATTCTATTTATGTAAAGTCAAACGAGCGAATTTCTATTCCAACGGTTTATAATTATATTAAAGTAAAACCAGGAGATATTTATAATGAGCAATTATTAAGTGAAATTAAAACAAGAATAAAAGAAATACCTTATTTGGAGGAAGTGAAACCTTTAGAGCTAGAGTTTACGAATAATAAGTGTGCAGTGTATATTTACTTAAAGTCTATAAAATCAAGTAATTTTAATGGTGTGTTAGGTGTGCAGCCAGATCAAAATGGTCGTATAGGAATTACAGGAGATTTAAAAGTAAAATTATTAAATAGCTTTTACAGAGGCGAAACTATAGATTTTAACTGGCGACAAACACAACAATTAACTCAAGATTTAGATATAAAATTCAATTATCCTTTTTTGTTTAATACTCCTTTTGGGATTGATACGCACATGAAAATTTATAAGAGAGATACATCTTATGTAGATGCTAATTTTAATGTTGGAGTAGATTATGTGTTGTCTGGTTTGAATAAATTGACTGTTTTTTTTGAAAATCAAAACTCCTCATTACTTTCTACAAAAAAATACGAGGGAATTACTACTTTGCCTGAGTTTGCAGATATACGGAAGAATAATTATGGGTTAAAATTAGAAGCAGAAAAACTAGATTATCGTTTTAACCCTAGAAAAGGTTTTTCGGTTAACTTATTAGGGAGTATTGGTTTTAAGACGATCAAAAGAAATTTAGCATTACCTCAAGAAATTTATGATAATATAAACTTAAATTCATTTGTATATAAATCAGAAGGGGAGTTTCGTTTTTTCATTCCAATAAGAAAGCGTTCTACCATTTTATTAAAAGCCAAAGGAGCTACTTTTTTTAATGAGAATATATTTTTTAATGAGTTATATAGAATTGGGGGGATAAAAACAATAAGAGGTTTTGATGAAGAGTCTATTTTTCCATCAAGTTTTCTTATCTCTACTATCGAGTATCGTTTTATACTGGAACAGAATGCAAATATTTATCTGTTTTATGATTATGGTATTTACGAACGCAACGAAAGAGAAAATTATCAGAAAGATACGCCTTATAGTTTTGGAGCTGGTATAAGTTTTGAAACTAACCCAGGTATTTTTTCCCTTTCTTATGCTTTAGGAAGTCAGTTCGATGCACCAATTTTGTTACGAACAGCAAAAGTGCATTTTGGGTTTACAAGTTTCTTTTAAGAATTAATAATTAAGTGATAGTTTTGATTTAAATTCTATCAAGGATAGCAAAGTCATAAGTTTATTTATCTTTACTTCATAAATTAATTAAGACTATTTTATGTCAAAAGAAGTAACTTTTAAGAAAGGAAATAAAAAAGTAATGAATGCTTGGGCGTTTTACGATTGGGCAAACTCCGTTTATCCTTTAGTCATTACCACTGCTATTTTTCCTATTTTTTATAATGCTAAAATGCCAGAAATTGTAGCGTTTTTTGGTGGCTCCTTTTCTAAAGTTGGAATTTACAGTTATACAATTGCTTTTTCATTGTTATTAGTCGCATTATTATCGCCTATACTTTCTGGAGTTGCAGATTTTGCTGGTAATAAGAAAAGCTTTATGCGTTTTTTTAATTATTTAGGTGCAGCTTCTTGTATGTCGATGTATTTTTTTGAGGACTTACCAATTTTAGTACAGTTTCTAATAATTTTTACAGCAAACTTAGGTTTCTGGGGGAGTTTAGTTTTTTATAACTCTTATTTACCAGAAATAGCAGAACGAGAAGACCATGACAAACTAAGTGCCAAAGGCTTTTCATTAGGGTATGTTGGTAGTGTTATTTTATTAGTCATCTCACTTACATTGGTAATGGGGGCAGATACACCAGCTTTAAAGTTTCAAATGATGCGTTATACTTTTCTAGTTACTGGATTGTGGTGGATTGGTTTTGCACAAATTAGTTACTTTTATTTACCGAATTCAACTAAAAAAGAAAAAATTAGTTTAAAAATTGTATCAAGCGGTTATCAAGAACTTAAGTCAGTTTGGAATCAATTTATGACAATAGATGCACTTAAAAAATATTTACGCGCATTTTTTGTTTATAGTATGGCTGTACAAACCATTATGACTATGGCACAGTTTTTTGGTTTAAATGCAGTAGACTGGTCTGTAGGTTTAGATATTGACTTGTCTGGACTGCCGACCGATGTTACCGGAGATGCTTTAATTGTTTTAAAGAATAAAATTCCAGAAGTAGCAAGTAGAATGCAAGTAAGTATGATTATAAGTATTATACTAATTCAGTTAATTGCTATTCCTGGTGCATTTTTATTTTCTTATTTTTCTAAGTTTATTGGAAATATAAATGTTCTTAAGATTGCAGTAGGAATGTGGATTGTAATTTGTTGTTTAGCCTACTTTATTAATACACCAATAGAGTTTTATTGTTTAGCTTTCTTTGTAGGTTTAATACAAGGAGGAATACAGTCGATGTCTCGATCAACATATTCTAAAATGCTGCCAGATACAACAGATACAACATCATATTTTAGTTTTTTCGATGTGTTAGAAAAGGTTGGTATGACTATAGGAATTATCAGCTTTGGTTTCTTAGAAAACGCATTTAGCATCCGTTATTCTGTAATGGCACTAATGATATTTTTCATTATAGGAATGGTTCTTTTACTTTTTGTACCTAAGGATCGTCAAAAAAAGATAAAAAGTATTGTGTAATTAAAAAATGATACTTATTTTTGCCAACCGAAATGATAAATTATTGTTTCGAACGTTCTATTAAATATTGAAAAATCGGAGAGGTGCCTGAGTGGCCGAAAGGACTTGTTTGCTAAATAAGCGTACCCCAAAAGGGTACCCAGGGTTCGAATCCCTGTCTCTCCGCAAAAATATGCATAGTATAGTGTTATATTAATTTATAATGTTATCTTTGCCAACTCTTGATTATTCGGGATGTGGCCCAGTCCGGTCAAGGCGCCTGGTTTGGGACCAGGAGATCGCAGGTTCGAATCCTGCCATCCCGACCGAGTAATCGCAAAAAGCAACTAAGAAATT
>CALDTD010000095.1 GCA_937924345.1 uncultured Flavobacteriales bacterium
GCTGATGACGAGGAAGAGGAAGAAGCTGCAGAGGCAGAGGCTTAATCAAACTAAAGATTATGAAATATTTAATCGTGGGATTAGGAAATCCTGGAATTGAATATAACAATACTCGACATAATGTCGGTTTTAAAACATTGGACACTTTTACTAAAGTGTCCAATGTTGTTTTTAATACTGCCAAGTTAGCAGAGCGAGCTGTTATAAAGCATAAAGGAAGGACGCTGGTTTTAATTAAACCTTCTACTTTTATGAATTTAAGTGGTAAAGCAGTTAATTACTGGATGAAAAAAGAAGGTGTTCCTATTGAGAATACACTAATAATTACAGATGACTTAGCAATTCCGTTTGGTAAATTACGATTAAAGCCAAAAGGTAGTGCTGGAGGTCATAATGGCTTAAAAGATATTGAAGCTGTACTTGGGACTAATCAATATGCACGCTTACGTTTCGGCATAGGAAATGAATATGCTAAAGGAAAACAAGTAGATTTTGTTTTAGGAAAATGGGCAATAGATGAAGTAGATTTACTTGAAGAAAAAATTACGCAATCGATAGAGATTATTAAATCTTTTTCTACAATAGGAGTTCAGCGAACGATGAACGAATTTAATTCTAAGTAAGTTCGGCACAATTTCTGAAAAGAGTTAAGGAAAGCAGTTAGTTTGTTATAGAAAATAGCGTTAACAAACAATTGTCATTAAATATTGAAAGAGATTGAAGTGGACTTAAAACAACTTCATTATCTTAGTATAAAACTATTCTTAACTATGAAATACTACTTAAATTTTATCTTTTTGTCTTTCACACTGTTGAGTTTTGGGCAAATTACTAGAGGAGGAAGTTCGCCTGCAGCTCCAAAAGAAGCTCCAGAAATACCTGCTAACCCTCGCCAAAACTTTAAAGTGCCTAATAGCGCTGTTGATTGTAATACCGAGATTGAAATGGATCCGGGTAATAAATTAATTTACCATAGAAAGACAAATAAACCTTATACAGGAGTATGCGTTTCTTATCACGATAATAGTGCTAAGCAGCGAATAGCAAAATTTGTAGATGGTAAAGAACAAGATACATCATATTCTTATTATGATACAGGAAAGCCTTGGACAATTACTGAATGTGACCAAGGGATTGAAAACGGAACCTGGAAGTTTTGGCATGAAAATGGAAATTTAGCTTGGGAAAACTCATACGAAATGGGGGCTAAAACAGGAACCTGGAAGTTTTTCTTTGATGATGGTAGTAAAAAGAAAGTATTAAATTATAAAAACGATGAGCTGGACGGGGAATGCAGTTACTATAATAAAGGGGGTAAGATTAAAAAGTTCGTAGTTTATAAAAATGGAGAGTTTGATGGTGATTATATGACTTTTTATCCAGATGAAGATAGCGTAGTAAAAACAAAAAAGACCTACAGAAATGGTAAAGTTGATGGTGAATCATTTTTTTATTACAAAGACGGGGCAATTTCATACCAAAAAAAATATAATGCAGGTCAACCAGCGGGGAAATGGGAATACTTTCACCCGAATGGGCAGGTAAGTCAAGTAGGTAAACACTCAGGAGGCAAAAAAGATGGATTATGGCAATACTTTCTAGATGAAGGTCAAAAACAAGCAGAGGTTTTATATGATAAGGGAGAAACATTAATTGTTGTAGAATACGATCGATTTGGTGGAGCTAAAGACGAAGAAAAAGAAGCAGAATTAAATCAAATGTTGTCTAAAAGAAAGGCAGAAGAGACCGAGGCAGAAGGTAAAAAGAAGAAAAAGAAGTCGAAGAAAGACAAACAAAAGAAAGGATAACGTGGAGAAAGATCAATTACCTATAATGGAACAGTTTTATTCTGTTCAAGGCGAAGGTTTTTATAGTGGTAGGCCTGCTTATTTTATTCGTATTGCTGGGTGTGATGTAGGTTGTGTTTGGTGTGACGTAAAAGAAAGTTGGGATGCAGGAGAGCATGAATTAATGACTATAAATACAATTGTTGAGAAGGTAGCAGAGACTAAAACTAATTTTGTTGTAATTACAGGAGGTGAACCTGCAATGTATAATCTTACATTATTAACAAAAGCATTAAAAGAAATTAATTGTGAGTTAGCAATAGAAACATCTGGGGTATATGAGTTGTCTGGTGAGCTAGATTGGGTTTGTTTTTCTCCAAAAAAGTTTAAAAAACCAGCTACATCTATTTATAGTTTAGCAAACGAATTAAAAGTAATTGTTTTTAATAAAAGCGATTTAAAATGGGCAGAAGAACATGCCGAAAAATTAAAAAAGGATTGTAAATTATATTTACAACCAGAATGGAGCAAACATGTAGAAATGCTCCCAATTATATTAGACTATGTAAAGGAAAATCCGAAGTGGACACTTTCTTTGCAAACACATAAGTACATTAATGTACCTTAAATTTTAAAATTATGAATAGTATTTTTTATACTTTAATCATTACTGTTTTGGTAATGATATCATCTTGTTCTGTTGCTCAACCAGGGCGATATTCTACATCTAATAAAAAAGCAATAAAGCTTTACGAGGCTGGAAGAGCTTGTTTTAATGATATGAATCCAACAACGGGAAAACGTTCTCTAGGTTGTGCCGAAACGAATTTAAAAAAGGCAATAGAAAAAGATCCTAGCTTTGCTGAGGCTTATAGTTTGCTGTCTAATGTATTTGTAGAAAAAGGTGATTTAGCCACAGCTATAAGCTATAAAGAACAAATGATGCAACAGTCATCAAGGTTTTCTCAATCTGAGTATTTTTATATTGCTTCTATGCTAATGGCCTTAGGAGAGTATGAGAAATGTATAGGGTATTCAGAAAAGTATTTGTTGGCAAGAAACCCAAACCCAAGATTTGTTGCTGCGTGTCAAAAATATATTAATAATTCTCGTTTTGGGATTAATGCAAAACGAAATCCAGAAAAGTATGAGCCTGTAAATATGGGGGCACAAATTAATTCTCGCTTTCCCGAATATTTTCCTTCATTAACGGCAGACGATAGTACACTTTTGTTTACCAGAACTATAGATGATAGTAGAGTAGATTATTACCAAAAGCAAGAAGATATATTTATCACGAATAAAAAAAGTGAAAGTATTTGGGAAAAAGCAAGTTCAGTTAGTCCCAATATAAATACAGTTGCAAATGAAGGAGCTCCAACTTTATCTGCGGATGGAAAATATATTATAATGGTAGGTTGTGCTACTGGACCAGATGGAAAATATGGTGATGATCGACAAGGATATGGAAGTTGCGATTTGTTTGTAAGCGAGCGTATAGGTAAAGAATGGACGAAACCTGTAAATATGGGCAAACCGATTAATTCGGGTCATTGGGAAACACAACCTTGCTTTTCGTCTGACGGAAAGACACTTTATTTTGTTAGAGGATTAGTAAAACATAGAGAACGAAGAGATCCCAAGAATCAAGATATTTATAAGACAGAGATTTTGCCAAATGGTACTTGGTCTGTGCCAGAAAAATTAGGTTCGAATATAAATACTCCAGGTAGAGAGGAATCAGTTCAAATACATCCAGATGGACAAACATTATATTTCTCATCGGATGGTCATACAGGTATGGGCGGTCAAGATTTGTATATGAGTAGAGTAGATGCAACAGGCCGTTGGGGAAAAGCTGTTAACCTAGGTTATCCTATAAATACTCATAAAGACGAAAATAGTTTGTTAGTATCATCAAATGGGAGTATTGCATTATTCGCTTCCGACAGAGAAGGTGGTTATGGAGATTTAGATTTATACTCATTTAACTTGCCTCAAAAATATCAACCAATAGAAACTACATTTATGAAAGGGTTGGTTTATGATGAAGAAACAAAAAAGCCATTGGCTGCAAAATTTCAATTGATAGACCTAAAGACAGGAAAAATTGTTAAAGCAGCAATTGCGAATAGTGGAAGTGGAGACTTTATAGTTGCATTACCAACTAATAAAGAGTTTGCGCTAATTGCTGAGCACGATGGATATTTATTTTTCTCTAAAAATTATTCGCTAGATAAGCTCAAAAAGAATAAGGATGGTTTTTCTATAAATGTACCGATGAAGCCTATAAAATCAGGAGATTCATTTGTTTTAGAAAATATCTTTTTTGATGTGAACAAGTATGACTTAAAGCCTGCTTCAAAAACAGAATTAGGAAAATTAAAGAAAATACTAACTGAGAATACTAGTTTAAAAATTGAATTAGGAGGTCATACAGATAGCGATGGTGATAATGAGAGAAATCAAATACTTTCAGAAAATAGAGCAAAAGCCGTTGTAGATTGGTTAGTGAGTAACGGAATAGAAAAAGATAGACTTTCTTACAAAGGATATGGAGAGTCTAAACCGCTAGTAGATAATGATACAGCGGAAAATAAAGCAAAAAATAGAAGAACCGAAGTAAAAGTTTTGTAAGATTAATACTTCCTAAAGCAGTATCTTTACAGATTAAATAAAACAATAAACATTTGATTACTATATTATTATACGGAATGTTATTTGGGGTGCTACTAAGCTTCCTTATAGGTCCCGTGTTTTTTGTGTTGTTGGAGACGAGTATTAAAAAAGGTATAAAACCAGCAATATTTATAGATTTAGGAGTTTTATTAAGCGATGTTCTTTATTTAATTGCAGCATATTTTTTTGCACAAAGAATTTTAGAGAGTTTAAACGACAATAGCTACATAAAGTATGTAGCGGCAGCAGTTTTTATTTTTATGGGAGTGCTTTCAATTTTAAAAAAGCAGTCGCCTCAAAAAGGAAATAATATAGACTTAGATAGTTTAGATACTCCAGCAGAGATGGATACAATTTTATTTAAAAAAAGGACGTATTTAACTTATATTCTTAAAGGAATAGGTCTAAATGCCATTAACCCCGGAGTTTTAGTCTACTGGATTGCGGCTTGCACAACAGCAACAGATGAGCTACATGTACCAGAGCATTTATTGATTTATTACTTTGGAGCTACCCTAGCAACTATGTTTGGAATAGATGTGTTGAAGATTTATTTTGCGAGTAAACTTAAAAATAAATTAACACCAAAGGCATTACATAATATTGGTATTGTTGTTGGGTGTGTATTGATTTTTTTCGGAATAGTTGTCGCTTTTAGAGACATTAGTTAAAATAAATCTATGCTAGATTATATTATCGTAGGGCAAGGGATTGCCGGTTCTGTATTAGCATTAGAATTATTAAAAAAAGGTAAGCAAATAGTTGTGATAGATAATAACTATTACAACTCCTCTTCTAAAGGAGCAGCAGGACTTTCACATCCAATGTCTTTTAAAAGGACCATTTTAAGTTGGAATGCAGAAAATCTTTCTCAGTACTCTATAGATTATTATCAAAAACTAGAAAAAAAACTAGAAGCTAAGTTTTACGAACCGTTAGATTTTGTGCGCCTATTTGGTTCTATAGAAGAGCAAAATAATTGGTTTAGTAAACAAACAGAAACTGCTTTCAAAGATATATTATTAGATACTAATCATACTTTAGAAAAGTATCCTTTAAAGAGTGATTTTGGTGGAGGAAAAGTAAACCAATCTTTTCGCTTGCATTTAACTCCTTTTTTAAAAGCGGTCAAAGGTAAATTAGAAAGTTTAAATAGTTTCCGTAAAG
>CALDTD010000096.1 GCA_937924345.1 uncultured Flavobacteriales bacterium
CAGATGATTAGTGACATGCTGAAAAGCTAAATCACCTGTACTAATGAAAAAAGTAATTATATCATGTTTTGCACTTGCAATAGTAAGCTTAAACTATGGGCAAGTAGGAAAAGGACTTAAGCAAGCAAGACAAGACAAGAAAGAGATTAAGGAAGGTCTTAAAAATAAGAAAGCGGATTTAAATGCAGAGGCAGGTAAGTTGTCTAAAGAACAGCGAGAAGAGCTAAAAGCTGATAAAGAAGCTATGAAGGCAGATCTTAAAGCGGATCGTGATGCTATGAAGGAAAACCTAGAAGGGATGACAGAAGAGCAAAAAGAAGCTTACAAGGCAGAAATGAAAGATAAGCGTCAAGGAATGAAAGACGCAATGATAGAGAAGAGAGGTGCTTTAAAAGGAATGTCTGAAGAGCAAATCCAAGCTAAAAAAGATGAAATTCATGCTAGACAAGCAGAAATGGCTGCAAAAAAAGCTGAATTAAAAGAGCAGTATGGAGATGATGAAGCTGCTTATAAAGCTGAACTTGAAAAAGTTAAAGCTGAGAAGAAGGCTGCAATGGACAAAAAAAGAGCTGAGAAAAAAGAAGCTTTTAAAGCAGAGCATAAAGCAGAATTAGATGCTATAAAAGCTGATAAAGAAAAGCTGAAAGCTAAGAATGAAGAGATGGTTGCTTTAAAAGCTGAAAAGTTAGCAGCAAAGAATGCTAAAAATGAAGCGTTAAAGGCTAAAGCAACTGAGTTGGCAACTAAGATAACTGGAGCTGAAGAAAAATTAGCTGCAGCAAAAGCCGCTGGTTCTTTAACTGCTGAAGAAATTACTAGTAAAGAAGCTGTTATAGCTAGAGCTAAAGAGCGTTTAGCTGGATTAACAAATAGAATTAAGTAATTGTTTAAATTACGTAATTTAAAAATCCACTTGAATCTTCAAGTGGATTTTTTTTTGCTCTATTTTAATATTTGCTCCTCTTTTTCACTTCAACGAATAAAAACTATATTTGCCTTTCGAAAAAAATTTAATATGAATTTTAATTTTAAAACTTTTCTTCCTCATTTGTTGGCACTAGGAATATTCTTAACTATTTCTATTATTTATTTTCATCCAGCCTTAGATGGTTATGTCGTTAAAATGCATGACATCAAAACGCATATAGGTATGTCCAAAGAAATAGTAGACTTTAGGGATATTCAAAAAGAAGAACCCTTATGGACTAACTCTATGTTTGGAGGAATGCCAGCGACTCAAATTTCTGTATTATACAATAATTGGATGTCCTATGCATATTCAATAATTACGCTAGGTTTACCCAGACCCATAAGTATTTTGTGGATGTATATGCTAGGTTTTTATATCTTATTATTAAGCTTAAAAATTGATTTTAGGTTAGCAATTGTAGGCGCACTAGCATTTGGTTTTTCTACTTATTTCTTTGTAATTATTCAAGCGGGGCATATGAGTAAGGCAAATGCAATTTCTTTAATGGCTCCAACTTTAGCAGGTATTATATTAGCCTATAGAGGTAAAATATTGTTAGGATCCAGTTTATTTGCATTGTTTTTAGCCTTAGAATTACGAGCGAACCATTTACAAATAACCTATTATTTTGTGTTTGTTGTATTATTTGTTGTTCTAAATGAATTAATTCGATTTATAAAGGAGAAAAAAGCAGTTGATTTTATTAAGGTATCAGGATTTTTATTAGTCTTTTCAATGTTTTCTGTGATGACCAATATTGGTAACTTATGGGGTACAATAGAATATGGAAAAGCTTCAACAAGAGGAAAAAGTGAGCTAAGTAATACAACAGGTGTAAAAACTGCAGGTTTAGATAGGGATTATGCGACAGCTTGGAGCTATGGAAAAGAAGAAACATTTAGTTTAATGTTTCCTTATGCAAAAGGTGGTGGGAATTTACCTTTGTTTATGCTGCACGAAGAAGCAGTTTCTCAACCTAACTTAGAAGAAATAGGAGGTAACTTACCTTTACCAGCGAAACAACAAGCATTCAAAGATGTTGTAAATGAAACTTCTTACTGGGGGAATCAAAGCTTTACTTCTGGAAATGATTATGTAGGAATTATAATAATCTTTTTTGCTTTTTTAGCATTGTTCTTTGCTAAAGGTACTTTAAAATGGTTTTTACTAGGTGTTTCTATGTTAGCCATATTTCTAGCATGGGGTAAAAACATGATGTGGTTTACAGATTTCTTTTTAGATTATGTGCCTGGTTATAATAAGTTTAGAACAGTTAGTATGGCTTTAGTTATTGCTGAACTGGCGTTACCATTATTAGCTGCCTTATTCTTAAGAGCATTGGTAATTCGTAAAGAATATATTTTAGAGCATTTAAAAATGTTTTACATTGTAAGTGGAGTTTTTTTGTTGTTTATAATTTCTTTAGCAATTCTTCCAGAAACATTTTTTACATTTTTTCCGGAAGGGCAAGGTAAACTGACTGTTGAGTATTTACAAAAGAAACAACCAGATATGACTCCAGAGCAGCAAATGGGAGTACTGTCTTATTATAATGGAGAGTATTATCCATTTTTAAAACAATTAAGAGTTTCTATTTTTACAGCTGATGTTTGGAAAGGATTTCTATTAGTAGCTTTGGTTTTGGCCTTAGTCTTTGGTTACCTGAAATCAAAATTAAATCTTACTATTCTAAGTGTTGGATTAGGACTGCTTATATTGGTTGATATGTGGTCTGTTAATAGCAAGTATATAAATAGTAAAGATTATGAAGATAGCCGTTTTTGGCAAAGTAGTGAGGAAGGGAAGTTTCCTTATGCAGTTTTTCAAGGAGATGAAGTAATCTTCCAAGAAGAAACAAGAGATAAACCAGAATTATTGGCTCAAATTGATAAAGAAATAAAAGAGCGTAAAGAAAATTCTATTGATGGTTTGACTAAAAAAGAGATAGATGCGATTAGGTTTGGAATGCTAAACTTAAATTCGAATTTTAGAGTTTATACCGTTAGTAATCCCTTTAACGAATCTAGAACAAGTTATTTTTACAAGTCTATAGGTGGATATCATGGGGCAAAGTTAAAACGTTACCAAGAGATTATAGATTCTTGCTTGTCTAGAAATAACCAAAAAGTTTTAGATATGTTAAATACAAAGTATTTAGTTCAATATCAGCAGAATAATAGTTCTAGAGAGCAAAGTGGAACATTGTTACAACCAAGACCTTCAGCTTTAGGTAATGCATGGTTTGTAGATGAGGTTAAAATTGTAGAAGACGCTAATGAGGAAATTAAAATGCTAAAAATTGAAAATGGTTTCGAACCAAGCCAAGTAGCTATAGTTGATCAACGATTTTCAAAGTTGTTAAGTACTAGTAATCCTGCTAAAGATACTTTAGCATGGATAAAGTTAGACAGCTATGCTCCTAATCATTTGATGTATAATTATAGTTCTAAGACGCCACAAATAGCTGTTTTTTCTGAAATTTATTATAAAAATGGTTGGCAAGCATATATTGATGGAGAGCCAGTAGATCACTTTAGAGCAAATTATATTTTGAGAGGATTAGCGATTCCAGCTGGAGAGCATAAAGTTGAATTTAAGTATGCTTTAACATCTTACAGTGTAGCTAGTTTCTTATCGCCAATTGGATTTTTGATAATATTTGGAATGTTCATATTTGCATTTTATAAAGAGTTCGTACGTAAAGAAGAAAAAGCTTAATGCATACTAAGCCGATTAAAGTATTAATTATTACTTACTATTGGCCACCAAGTGGCGGTAGTGGGGTTCAAAGATGGCTTAAGTTTGTAAAATATTTACGAGATTTTGATGTAGAGCCAATTGTTTATACTGTTAAAAATGCCAACTATGCTATTGAAGATGGCTCATTGGAAAGTGAAATTCCTAAAGGGGTAGAAGTGTTAAAACAGCCCATTTTTGAGCCTAACGATATTCTATCTTTTTTTAAAAAAGGAAGTACAAAAACGAGTGCAGGCTTTTTAGATTCTAATCCAAGTTTTACAGGGAAAGTAATGCGTTATGTAAGAGCAAATTACTTTATTCCAGATGCTCGTAAATTTTGGATAAAACCTTCTGTAAAGTTCTTAAAAAAGTATTTATCCGAAAACAAGGTTGATGTCGTTATTTCTTCGGGACCTCCGCATAGTCTTCATTTAATCGGTTTAGCACTAAAAAAGCAATTAGGAATAAAATGGATATCAGATTTTAGAGACCCTTGGACAGATATCGATTACTTTCATCAATTACCTTTAACAAAAGCAGCAAAGAATAAACACGCAGAGTTAGAAAGAGAAGTCCTTAAATATTCTGATAGAGTTCTTGTAATTGGACAAACGATGAAGAATAAGTTTGACCCATTTAATAAATTCGTTTCTGTGATAACGAATGGTTTTGATAGTGATTTTGACTCAGATAAAGTTATGCCTAAGTTAGATAATAAGTTTTCAATAACACATATAGGTTTAATGAATTCTGATAGAAACCCTAAAGTCCTTTGGGAAGTTTTGTTGGAAATAGCAAGAGAAAATAAGACGTTTAAAGAAGATTTAGAAATAAAATTAGTGGGCTCTATAGCAGAAGAAGTAGAAAATGAACTTAATCGTTTTGATAGCTCATGTGTTAATAAAGTAGGCTATGTTTCTCATAATGAAGTAAAAAAGTTTCAGGAAAGTTCTCAGGTGCTTTTACTAGCAGTAAATAATGTGCCAAGTGCGAAAGGAGTAATTACAGGTAAGATTTTTGAATATCTACAAGCTAAAAGGCCAATATTAGCTATAGGACCTGTTGATGGTGATTTGGCTGGTATCTTAAACAAAACGCAAGCAGGAAACATTATAGGTTTTGAAGATAAAGAGTATCTTAAGCATCAAGTTTTGAAACTTTATAATCAATATAAAGAAGGGAAACTGGTTGTTGAATCAAAAAATATTGAGCAATATCATAGAAAGCAATTAACTAAAGATTTAGCTGATTTGATTAAAAAAATATGATTTAATTTTACTTATCATTTTATTGATAATATTATTTATATCTGGAGATATTTTTAGGTAATAAATTGGTAAGCAAAAGAATAATATTACACTAGAAGAGTTCAATAACATTTTAATCCACAGATTTTCTATGCGGCCAAAGAATAGGTAATCTAGCATAAAAGGTATAAATATAAAAGGAATTACCAGAAAATAT
>CALDTD010000097.1 GCA_937924345.1 uncultured Flavobacteriales bacterium
AGCTGTTGTATCAGAATTACTATTTTCTCCAGATACGAGTTGTGAAACTTCAGGACGCAATGCTCTTAAATTTTCAAATGTAGCGTTAGTAAGGTTTTCACTATCGTCGCCTTTGTCTCTAACAAATGCAGTATTCCAAGTTACTATAGATCGACTGAAAGATCCAGTGAACCGTTCGTTTAATTGATTAAAGCTTCCATCGTCACTCACTCCTAAGTTTGAAGTGTTGTTAGAGGCTATGTTATAATTTGCAGTTAAATCTACTCTAAGCCCTTTTATCGGTTTTAAAGTAGCTTTAAGGTTTAATTTTTCTGTATGGGTAACGGCATATTGAGTGTTAATTAAGCCAAAAGCTGTTGTGTCGACAAGCCATCCATTTCTATATGCTGTTTCTGCATAATTAAAGCCAGTTTCTCTTCCAAAAATATCTAATTCTTGAAATCCACCAGCAACAAACTCCCATGACTGACCACTAAAGTTCTCGTCCAATCCAAGTATATCTGTTCTATTCCCAAAACCAGGCATTAAAATTCCATCGTTTGTAGCATACGTTCCAGATACATTTTTTAGAGACATTACTACTTTTGCAATCTCTTCTAAAATATTAAATTGGTTTTCATTTTTCTTCTTTTTCTTATCGTCTTCTTCCTCTTTCTTTCCTTTTTTATCGTCTTCAGGCTTCTTACCTCTAGCTGGCTTT
Source organism: uncultured Flavobacteriales bacterium (assembly GCA_937924345.1). Lineage (GTDB taxonomy): Bacteria > Bacteroidota > Bacteroidia > Flavobacteriales_D > Parvicellaceae > S010-51. The sequence goes on from CALDTD010000097.1 coordinate 701, forward strand.
CTTGCCGATGGCCTTCTTCTTTTCGATTTTTGATTAACTTTTTTCAAGTAAGGAACTTTATTGTAGAGGGTAGTCATATTCAACTTACCATTCCATTGTATTACTCTAGAGTTTTGTACAACATTCCCTACATCTGTAAATGCTAAAGGAGCTTGTGTCCAGTCAAAATTACCAGAGTATCTTGTGTTTAAAGACATCCAATCAGTAAGTGGAAATTTATTTAATGGCCATTTAAAAGATACATTCATTGTATGGCCATAGTTCATTGTTTCACCAAAACCTCTTAAGCTATTGTTGACCGAATCTTGTGCCGTTTCTCTATCGTATCCAAATGCACCTCGATCAACTTTTCCAAAAGGATCATTAATAAAGGCTCTGTTTTTCGCTGTAAAATCAAACTTTAAACTTTTTGTTAAGTCGTATTTAAAGTCGTAATCTCTATCCCAGTTAAAGGTTTTTGTGTAGTTTGGAACAGTTATCCCCCCTTCAAAATTACTTCTGATTTCGAACTCGTTATAAGTTCTATCCATTGTTGTTCGGAATCCAATTTTTTTAGGTGCAAAATATAGGTTGAAGTCTTTTATAGGTCTTAACCATTTTGATTTTCGGAGTAGTTTACTTCTTTTAAAAGGTTCCCAGGGTTTTGGAGAGTTACTAAAACCATAAGTTAAACCACCCAAATAGCTAACTCTTCTATCTTGTTGTGTATTAATATCTACATGCGTAATTTCATTGTATGAATATGATACTGAAAAGTTTTTGACATCATAAAAACGTGGTTTTTTTACTTTTTTTGGATCCTTAGGCTTGTTAGATGATGGGTATAATCTAACGTTGGTAAAGTTTAAAGACCTTCGTTCTGTAATGTCGCTTCCATTTCTAAAACGTTCTTGCCATTCTTCTTCAGTTTCCTCAGGGTTTTTCTCAAATTCTAAATCTGGATTCAAAGGATCAAATAATGGTTTAATAGTATTATTAGAATAACCAACATACATTGGTAGTTGCAAACCTGTTTTATTTCCAAAGAATTTTCCTAATTGAACCGTAGAAGAAGCGTCAACCCCATATACAAATTCTTGTTGTCTTTCTCCAACTTTTTGTTCTATTCCACCAAAGTAAGGGGTTGAATAGTTACCCGATAAAGATACGTCTGCAAAATCTGCTAGTTGCGCATTTAATCTTCCAATAGTTGCCCAACCACCTTGTTGATTAAAATCTGTTAAACGTAATTCGTTTACCCAAACTTCAACACATTTATCTAATCCATCATCACTCGTTCCCAGATTGTTTGGGTCGTCTGTTTTAGGGTTTTTAACCCCAATCATTATTGTTTTTAAGTTTTGTAAATTTGGATTACCAATTACTGTTATATTTCTAGTTTGATCTGCTGGATCTTTCTCGGTGTACCTTGTAAAAGTAGAAAAGTTTGTAGCGTTTCTATTCTTCTTAACTTGTCTTATGTTGGTTAAATCTATAACCATATTGTTTTCCTCAGGCCAAATAGATTCAGAAGTATTAATTCCCCACGGACTTAATTTTAATGGCATCTCATATTCGTAATAATTGTCTGTAAAGTCAGTTCCTAGTCTTACAAAAACAGTTACATCTCCATCTTTTATATCATCTAATTCATCGTTTTCCTCACCGTGAACAAACATTTCTATTTTATTGTAATTACGAACATCAAAACGAACATTTTTTTGTGCTGCTCTTGCGTCTCCATCCTTTAACCCGCATACATCTAATACTAGTGATTGCTCATTTAATTGAGCTAAGTTTGCAGTTTGAACATTTACTTGTCGCTGAATTCCATCTGGTAATACATAGTGAATCGGTTCCCTTTGCCCATTTTGTTCTATGTTTACAGCGTTTATTACAAAAGAGGTGTTAGATTCTTCTCCTTGTATAAATTCTCCACTAGATAATAAATCTCCCTGGAAAGTTCTCCACTGTCCTCGTATTAAGTCTAAACGAGCAAAACGGAGTACTGCTTCTTCAGACCAGTTATGCATAAACATTCTCAAAAAACGAATAGCTCTAAAATCTTGAATACCATTTATACGTTTATCATATTCTTGAATTGGAATTCTAAATTGATACCAATAAACTTGCTTTTGGCTGTTATTATCTGTAGCTAAAATACGATCGGTTATAAAGTTTTTACCAACAACCATATCTTGTGGTCGCATACTTACTTTATATTGGTAGTAACTTTCTGTTTCGTTCAAATTATTATCTCTATTTATATCCTCTACATTTGGAAGAGTAGTAGCAGATGTAGGATATCCAGCATCATTTAATGAAGCAGATTGTTCAGAAGAGGGGGAGTTTCCTTCTGGGTTATTAAACCTTTTATAACGTTCTAGAATATCAGCTTGTTGTGCGTCAAAATCATCATCTAAAAAGAAGTTGTAATCATCTGAAGATGGATCTTCTATGATTTCTTGTAATGCGGTTGGATTCGTAACAACACCACTAATTTCGTTTATAAAATCAGAAAAGAAGCCACTTTCATCATCGTTTTTTAAT
>CALDTD010000098.1 GCA_937924345.1 uncultured Flavobacteriales bacterium
CCCCAACCCACTTGGTTTTTTATGGTTCCAAAAGTTAGGTTAGAGGAGTTTGCTTTAGGAAAAAACACCTCCTCAGAACCTATTTTTATTGTGGTATTACTCTTATACATATTAAAATTTGCACCATCCCCAAAGTATTCATCAAAAAGAGGATTTACAGACACTGAAATGCAGATGTCTCGGTACCCAGTATCGCCAAGGCTTGTTTCATAAATCGCCAAAGAAGAAAAAGTTTGTAAATCCACTTCGTATTTTAGAGAGTTTAATGAAATGAGATTTAGATTTTGATCTAGTGTAAAGTTTGAGGAATAAGCGTAATAGAAATCCTTGTTTGGTGGTACTACATAAGTAGCTCGGTTCAAATTACCATTATTATCCCTGAAAGTGAAATACAAGTTTTCATCTATACTATCAATAGCTAAGCTTAAAATCTGGTAGTCTTGGTAATAGAAATAATTTTCTTGTTGATTTGTATCTAAATCCCATTTTAGAATATTCAGTTCATAATCACTGGTTTCAATGTCAATGGCAACATATACTTTTATTCCTAAATGATTACATACGGATATATCAATAATTGAATTATCTAAACTTAAAACAGGTTCCCATACCCAATCAGTGCTATCGGTGTCTAAAAGATATATAGTTGAACTACTAAAACCATAGATTAGAAGATCAGAATTTGAATTGATAACACCATCGATACCTAAGATGGTTTCGCCTTCGGGTGAAGACAGACTGTAGCCTAATTTTCCTGTATCTAATTCTACTGTGCTTAATTCTCCTGTATTATCTAATAAATAACCCAGTGCATTTGTATCATCTACAACAAGGCTAACTTGTTGATCATAATCAACAGCAGACATATTTTCTATTGGTGTCCAGGTATTCCCACCATCTATGGTTACATCAATAATTCCAGTATCCATATTAAGCGCATAAATCCCCGAACTATCTATTGGGGCAAATAATTCAAAATAGTTGGTGCTATTTGGGATTTGATCAAATGTATTATCTCTACCAATTTTATTATAAGCTAAGTCCGTTTGATTATCACCTCCATTTTCAATAATTGTTGTATCAGTTAAAGAGGCAAAAACGTTAGTATGATGATCAGACTGATTCCCATGAGATAATCCATCTAACTCACAACCTGCACTAAAAGACTCTGTTAATGTACCGTAACTAATTATAATTTTGTTTGTTGATTGATCATAAAAACATGCAGGTTTTTGAAAATAGATATCATTTATATCTTCAGAGTCATCACTAATATCTCCTAAATCAATTACGTCTCCTATTGATTGTGGTTGAATCCAGGTGTCATTAAATTTTTGAAAACTGTAGTACAATTGAGCGGTGTAATCATTTGTTTGTGTTCCATCACTATTATTAGTGGATTGATTGGTTACTTCTACCCAAAAAATAAACAACTTGTTATACGCATAAACAGGTACAACGTTATTATTATTAATTGTAATGTCTATCTTATCCCAAGCGGTCCAATTGGTGGCAGCGTACGTAGATTGATCAGGAGAAAATGACAATAAACAACTTCTAAAGTAAAACTGCGCAGGTTGTGTACTTGTCCGACCAATTAAATAAAGTTGTTTGGTTTGATTCGCAATGGAGTTATTAAGTATATTATCAACCGAATTATTAAGATCTGGTAGTAGCCACGGTATGCTAGGGTTTGGAATACTAGGATTGTACTGCCCGATATTATTTATCACTCCAACTTCTTGCAGATAAGAAAAAATTTCCTGCGATTTGGTAACCGATATAAAATCTGACGTAAAACTAGTTTCGTCTAGCGTTTCTGGCACATCAACGGCAAAGCCATCGGCAATCTGTAAGTTAGCAAGTTCACTAAACCCATCCAGATAATTATTAAAAGCTAATTCTACTTGATCTGCACTAATATCTGTGCGCATTACAGTATTTTCCAAATCCGTAAACAAGTTCGTTTTATTTATCCTAAGTTCTGGTTCTATGTAATTTTCAGGATATAAAAACACTTGCCTGTTAGCTTCCCAAACACGATAACTGTTCATCCATTGCCACCACTGCTCCATCTCTGATCCTAGTATCACAGCGGGCTCCAAGTTCATAAAACAGCGTTGGAAATAAAGTTGCAAGCTTGTAATTGCTTCACTGATATATGATGTTTTAGAAATCCCCGACATACCTACATCTACCAATAAGTATTCATTCAAATCTCTAAATGTATGAATGTTACTTAACCAATCTTTGCCTTCGTCTTCTCCTTTTTTATTCAATAAATAAATTACATAGGCGGCCAATGCATCTCGTTTTTGCTCATTTAATTGTCCCGTAATTTGCTCAGAAGTTTTAGCCCAATCTTCTTCTGTCTCACTCCCCTGAACCAAGCTTGAGAGTTGATCGGCAATACTGGTGAGTGTATCAAAGTCTGATAGGTTTTGAAATAATGTTGCATATAAACTAATGCTTACATTAATATCTACTCCTAATTGACTGCTTAGGTCAAAGCCTGATTTTAGTTTTAAAATAGTTTTTAAATCATAAACAGGTTGCTTATCTGGCCATAAAAAATTATGTAAAGTGATAATGTCATCTTGATCCCAACCTGTAACTATATGAAGCAATTGAAGCTCTCCTGTATTGAAAAACTGAATCAAGTTGTTTTGTGAATTACCATATTCTTTCACAAGACCTGCAAGCGAATAAAGGTGTTTCACACTATGAAGAGACAGCGCATCGATATGATCAATATTTAAGATGTTAGACTGTTGTGATAACAACTTCCATGTAGCTGTAGGTAGTTTTATTTCACTCTGGATATAGACATATTGATCTAGTGATTTAAAAACTGCTAGTACGTCATCACTTAATCCTTCTTTTCTTGTTAATGTACTATTCAGTAGTAGGGTTAATACCGCCGCAGTAGGGTCGACAGCAGTAGCATCTTCTTTTTTAGCGGCTAACGGTACTATCGCAGGCATTATATTTTGGGATGTCTTAAAGAAGGCAGATAGTAAATTTTCTAAAATACCTCTTTGTACAGATGCTGCTTGATTTATCACTTGCTGTAAGGGAATAGGTACTATGACTTTTGCTTTCTTCCACGCGTTCTTATGCTGTGGTTCTATTTCTCCTGTTAGTACAAGTCCAGAACTTTTTACAGTATCTCCTTCTCCCTCTGCAAGAGACCAATTGATCAGTAGGTTTTGGTTCTCACTTGGGTTCTCTATTGGTAAACTCAACATTGTTAATTGTAGTTCATCTTCGCTAAGTGCCCAGTCCCAAAAAGAAAGTTGCGCTAAAAACCCTTTAAAATTGGCATCAGGTTTTGTCGATTTCCCAATGGTATGTTGGTATAAATCTATGAGGTCTGATGTTACGATATCTTCCTTTATTGCTAGTTTTCCATTTACAAAAAGGCTAACGCTGGTCTGATATTCTGGAGGAGTATCTTCTGTGCTAACAGTATCATAAGACACTGTTACATAATGCCATGTGTTATTTCGTAATTGTATATCTTGTGTTGAAAGTACGTGTCTTTTATTTCCTTCTAAAAACAGCTCAAATTGTAATTTTGCTTGATTGGCTTTGTCCCAATGGGTTATTAATGACAAAGAAATACCATTTTGGGAGGCATACCTAGAGTCATAAATTGTCCTTTCTCTTGTTTCAAAAATAACTTCATCTAAACAGATCCAAGCCCCTATTGTAAATCTTGGAAGCGTTTCTTTTAAGGGAGCGTCTGGAGAAATCACTTCTATAAAGGTATTAGTTCCATCAAAGTAAAGCGAAGATTCTTTAATGTTATTATTGATTACAATCCCTTGATTGTTAATATAACCATCTGTTTTTAAATGACTTTCTACATCATTAGCTTGATCTTCGTTTATGCCTAGTGTTGTTTCTAAAGAAGCAGCCGTTACATATAAATCTGCTGCCTGGTCTGATAAGCTAGCTATTAACTTTTTGATTTTATTTAAAGAATATTTCTGGTTGAATGAGCGGTCTGAGATGCCATCGACCATATGTTGTAACTCATTTACTTTTACTTTTGTAGATTTCATCCAATCATTCCATTGAACAATCTCTAGAATATCTTGTGGAGTCGAAATACTTGTGATCCCTACTAAATTTAATAATGTTAGAAAATCTTGTACCGATAAGCGAAGTAATTTAGGCAACTTACTCATACGATAAAACAGACTAAGGTTATCGACGGTAAGCGGAATATTTGTAGGAT
>CALDTD010000099.1 GCA_937924345.1 uncultured Flavobacteriales bacterium
TTCATCAAATAATGTATTGAAAAATGCGCCGCATACTGCTGAATTGGTTATTTGTGGAGAATGGGATTATCCATATTCAAGAGAAAAAGCTGTTTATCCACTAAAAAAAGCTGGAAATACACGAAGTAAGTATTGGGCACCAGTAAGAAGAGTAGATGACGCTTATGGTGATAGAAATTTAATCTGTAGTTGTACACCAATTGAAGCTTATGCGTAATATTATTATCGTTTTATTAATTGTTTTCTCCTTTTTTAGCTGTAGTAATAATGAAGAAACAACATTAGAGAAAGAAGAAGTTTTTGTAGCAAGTGATCAACCTGTTGGGAACGAAATTCCAGACGGAGATTTTAGTATAAAATATCCAGATGGAACGATTAAGATAAAAGGACAAATGCTCGATAATAAAAGAGTGGGGCTTTGGACTGCTTATTATGAAAGCGGAGTTAAACAAAGCGAAACAACGTATAAAAACGGTGTTTTAAATGGGAGAACTGCTTCTTTTTATCCCAATGGTCAAGTGCGTTATATCGGTTACTTTTTGGGCGATAAAAAAGAAGGGAAGTGGGAGTTTTATAACGAAGACGGTACGTTCTTAAAAAGTGAACTGTTTGTGAAAGGTAAGGTTAGTAAGTGATGATTATAACCCTCCTAAACCAAAAAAAAGTTGATTTAGCGAAGCCTATTGATATTTCTGTCCCTTTAGATGAAAAAAGTACAACAGCTTGGTATGTTGATCAGGCAGAGATTGCGCCAGTTAGAGGAGAGGGTTTTGTTGGTAAAATCGCTGAAGGAGGAAATGTAAATTTTAATAATATTACATTCAATCCTCATGGTCATGGGACACATACAGAGTGTTTAGGTCATATTACTCCAGAGTTTCATTCGGTAAACGATACGCTAAAAAAGTTTCATTTTGAAGCCTTACTAATTACTGTTCAACCAGAAAAATATAAGGGAGAAGAGGAAGAGTGGAAAAAGTCCACGGATCTTGTAATTACAAAAGCAGAGCTAATTAAACAAATAGCAGAAAGTAATATTGGAGAGGCTTTAATTATAAGATCTCTACCAAATTCCTCAGAAAAGTTGACTAAAAACTGGAGCAATACCAATTGGGCTTATTTGACTGAGGAAGCAGCTGCTTATATTGCTGAATTAGGCATCAGACATTTATTGATTGACCTACCTTCTGTAGATCGGGAGTTCGATGGAGGTTTATTATTAGCACATAAGGCTTTTTGGAATTATCCAACAGAAGCTAGATTAGACGCAACAATTACAGAGATGATTTTTGTTCCTAAAGATATTGACGATGGAGTTTACTTTTTAAATCTTCAAATTGCAAGTTTTGAAAACGATGCTTCGCCAAGTAAGCCAGTTTTATTTGAGTATTTATAGTTTACTTATTATCAAATACTTCTATTGTTTTCTCCTTAGTTACTAAATCGGTAAACTGTCCTTTAAACCGAGTTGCACGTACTAAATGATTGTCGATCCAATGATAGTTTCCTCCTCTAGGTTTTCCGAATAAGCAACCGTGATATTTAAACCCATGTTTGTTTAACCATTTTTCAGTTACTTCTCTGTGCTCTTCAGTTCGAGAAGTGAAAAAAGTAATGATATGCCCAGCATCATACCATTTATTTAATGTTTCTAAGGCATCTAAATAGGGTTCGCAAGTAGCCATTCTTTCAGGCTCTTCGTTAGGAACGTCGTCTGTAATTGTTCCGTCAATATCAATTAGATAATTTTTAATGTCTTTGTCTAAAACAGGGCTTGCTGCTTTTCCATCTACATCTTTAGCGCTTTTAAGTTGTTTAGTCATAGCTACAAAAATAAAATCCGCTGATGAAAATACCAGCGGATTGAAAAAAATATTTTTAATAGTAAATCAGTCTTCTTACTTTGGCAATATGTTTTGCTAATCGAATAACTTGTTTTGTGTACCCAAACTCATTATCGTACCATGTATAAAGTGTTGCACTTTTTCCATCTTCAGAAACAATTGTTGCGCTACTATCAAAAACAGCAGGGCAAGTATTTCCAATAATATCGTTACTAACTAACTCTTCATTTACTTGGTAATTAATCTGATTCACTAACTTTCCAGACAGTGCAGCAGATTTAATCGCATCATTTACCTCAGCTAAAGAAGTTTTATTCTTTAAGTTTAAGTTCATAATAGCCAACGATCCATTTGGTGTAGGTACACGAACAGCATTTGCAGTTAACTTATTAATTAAAGATGGAATTACCTTTACAACTGCGTTTCCAGCTCCTGTAGAACTAATTACCATATTTATTGCAGCAGAACGTCCTCTTCGTGGCTTCTTATGCATGTTGTCCAATAAGTTTTGATCGTTGGTATAAGCGTGTATAGTTTCTATATGACCTTTTTCGATTTCAAAAGTGTTTTCTATTACATTTAAAATAGGGCTAATGGCATTTGTAGTACAAGAAGCAGCAGAAAAAATATCATGCTCTTCGATATTAAATTCGTCTTGGTTTATTCCATAAACAATATTTGGAATCTCTTTACCTGGTGCGGTTAATAAAACTTTTGCAATCTCTTCGTTTTTTAAATGTTGAGAAAGTGTTTCTTTTGTATTAAAGACACCAGTACTATCAATTAGTAAAGCATTGCTAATTCCAAATTTCCCATAGTCAACATTATCTGGATTTTTAGCTTCAATCAATTGAATTTTTTGCCCGTTTATAATTAGTGCTTTATTTTCTAAATCTTCCTCAACAGTCCCTTTAAAGGCTCCATGTACAGAATCATTTCTAAGTAATGCAGCTCTTTTTACTATTTGATCATCAGTAACCGTACGTAAAACAATTGCCTTTAATAGTAGTTGTTGTCCTTTACCAGCTTGTTTAATTAACTCTCTTACAACTAATCTTCCTATACGACCAAAACCATATAATACAACATCTTTAGATTCAAAAGTGTGTTTGTCTTGCCCTATAAAGTTATTTAGCTTGTTAGATAAAAAGTCGTTAATAGAAGAAAAGTTGGCTTTTTCAGCAACATACTCCGAAGTTAATTTTCCTAAATCTATTTTAGAAGGTGCCAAATCTACTTTTAACATTGCTGCAGCAACTTCAGCTGCGGTATGCACATCAATAGGAGCTTTTAATATTTTGTTGGCGTAGTTAGAAAATAAATTTAATACCTCTGATAGGCTAATATCTACTAAGTGATTTCTAAATAAAACCAATTCAACACCTTGGTTAAACATTAAGTTACCAACCGAGTTGACTAAGTCAACTGCTGCTTGTTTTTGTTTTACATAGTCGTTTAAACCTGCGCGGTAAACTGATTTTGTTGTTACTGTTTCCATTTCAATTTATTGATTAATATATGCTGTATAAAACAAAAAAATCGCCCCGAAAATTCAAGGCGATTTAATTGCTAGTTTTATTATCCTAAGTATGCTTTTAATAGTTTACTTCTAGAAGTGTGTCTTAGTCTTCGGATTGCTTTCTCTTTTATTTGTCTAACTCGTTCTCTTGTTAAATCAAATTTAGAACCTATCTCCTCTAGTGTTAATCCATGTTGCATTCCAATACCGAAAAACAATTGAATTACATCTTTTTCTCTTTCAGTTAAAGTAGATAACGAACGCTCAATTTCTCGTTGTAAAGATTCTTGCATTAGCTCTCTATCTGCATTTGGAGAATCACTATTTACCAATACATCTAATAGTGAATTATCTTCTCCATCTACGAAAGGTGCATCTACAGAAATGTGCCTTCCACTTACTTTTAACGTGTCTTTAACTTTGTCTTCTGGTAAGTCTAGGGCTTTCGCTAGTTCGTCTGCACTAGGAGGACGCTCATACTCTTGCTCTAACCTAGAAAAAGCTTTGTTAATTTTGTTTAGAGATCCTACTTGGTTTAATGGTAAACGTACAATTCTAGATTGCTCTGCTAATGCTTGTAATATAGACTGACGAATCCACCAAACAGC
>CALDTD010000100.1 GCA_937924345.1 uncultured Flavobacteriales bacterium
ACTTTATTGTGAAAGTTATCAGCTAAAATTGTACGTTCGTGCTAGTTTTTACTGTATAGGTCATTTATTAAGTTAATATACTGTTATTAAGCTATTTTAAAAAATTAATTATATTAATTTAGTTTCGAACAAAAAATAATAGTATGACAGAAGGAAGAGAAAACTATAGGGATGAAATCTTTTCATTACCAGTTAGAGCGGGTAAAAGAACTTACTTTTTCGATGTAAAAGCGACTAGAGCTAACGATTTGTATTTAACCGTAACAGAGAGTAAAAAAAAGTACAATGAAGATGGGACTTTTTTCTTCGAAAAACACAAAATGTTTTTATACAAAGAAGATTTCGAGAAGTTTACTGACGGACTAAATGAAGCTGTTTCAAAAATTACTGAATTAAAGGAAAGTGGAGAGTTTCAAGTTAAAGAAGGAGAAGGGTACGAGAGAAGGAATTATAGTTCCAACGTAGATTTTGAAAGTTTAGATTAGGACATAGATTATGATAAGTTAAATTAAGCTCATACATTTCTGTTTGGGCTTTTTTTCTTTTAAAATTAAGACCTAGTAAAACTGCAATCAATTACTTAAAATTTAGAAAATCCGATTTTAGCACTATATTTGTTTATAGAGTAGATATTACCTTTTGGGTAGGTTTTAAATTTTGATTAAACTTAATAAAATGAAAAATATAATTTCTTTCTTGCTATTCATTAGCTTTTCTACATCTATTGTTGGACAAGATAAAAAAGCTGCAAAACGTTATTTTTATGACTTGCAAGACTTTGAATCTTCAGTTGATGCGTATCTAGAATTATTGGAAGAAGAACCGGAAAATGTAGAGTACAATTATAACCTAGCAATCAGTTATTTAAATTCTAATATTGATAAATCTTTAGCTATTCCATATTTAGAAAAATTAGAGGAAGTTGAGGATTTAGATATGAATGTTGCCTATTATTTAGGTAGAGCTTATGCACTAGGATATCAGTTCGATAAAGCAATTGAAGCGTACACTAGATTTTTAGAAATAGCAAAACCAGCAAGTAGTTTGCAAATAAGTACAGAACGTCAAATAGAGTATTGTCAAAATGCAAAAGAGTTAATGAAGTTTCCCCTACAGGTTAGCTTCGAGAACTTAGGTAGAGAAGTAAATTCATTGAGTGATGATTATTTTCCTTTTATTCCTAAAGACGAATCATTTATAGTTTTTAACTCTAATAGAGATGTAGTAGATGAAGAACTCCCTAGATCAGATATTTTGATTTCACACGTTAAAAATGGTAAATACACAAGAGCAGAAAAGTTGCCAGATAATATAAATACAAAAACTGGACGGGAAGAGATAGTTGGATTGAATGCTGAAGGTACAGAGGCAATATTATTTTTTGAGTCGTTTACAAATGATGGAGATTTATACGAATGTAAAATAAAGGGGAAAGAATTTGGAGTACCAGCAAAGTTGGATCGAAATGTAAACTCTAAGTATACAGAAATTGCAGCATGTATATCAAGTGATAATAATCGTTTGTTTTTTGCTAGTAATCGCCCAGGAGGGTATGGAGGAATTGATTTGTACTTGTGCCAACGTTTACCCAATGGAAAGTGGAGTGAGGCTCAAAACCTAGGGCCGTCTGTTAATACAAGATATGATGAAGATTTTCCCAACATTTCTCCCGATGGAAAAATTTTATACTTCTCTTCTAAGGGGCATACTAGTATGGGAGGTTATGATATATACAAATCAGAATGGAATAATATAAAAAAGAAGTTTATTGGAGCTAAAAATGTTGGTTATCCAATTAATACTCCTGGAGATGATATGAATTTTAGAATATCAGATAACCAGAAGTATGGGTATTTATCTGCTTTACGAAAAGAAGGTATAGGCGGATTAGATATTTATAGAGTTACTTTTAAAGAGGTAGAACCCGATTATACAGCAGTTTCTGGTAAGATTATAGCCAAAGATGGAAAGAAAAAGTTTAGCGAGCTTTATATACAAATCGTAGATGCAGAAACAGGCGATGTATATGGAGATTATCAGCCTGATGAAAGAACTCAACGCTATGTTATGATTCTGCCTCCAGGGGCTTATACCATGTATGTAGAGGCAGAAGGCTATGAAATGATGGAAGAAGAAATTATCATTTTAGACAAATCTTCTTTTAAAAGTAATTTATATAGCGATATAGAATTGGTACCTGTTAAATAATGGAGTTGACACTAACGCTTGCAATAATAGCTACAACAGTTCTAGTTTCTTTAGCTACTTTTAGTAACGAAGACTTAAATTATAAGCTCCCCTTTTTGCCGTATTTAGCAAAGCATCAGAATCAGTGGTGGAGGGTTATCTCTCATGGTTTTGTTCATGGGGATCACATGCATTTGTTTTTTAATATGTATGTGTTGTACAACTTTGGCGAGTTGATTGAAAAAACGCTTCAATACCAATATGGAACTATTAATGGAACGATTTATTTTTTAGGGTTATATATTGGAGGTTTAATTTTTGCAACAATTCCTGCGTTTTATAAAAATAGTAATAACTCTGCTTACAGAGCAGTAGGAGCATCTGGTGCTGTTTCTTCAGTTTTATTCGCTTTTATTATTTTTTACCCAAGTATGAATTTAAGATTGCTATTTATTCCTATAGATATACCAGCTTATATTATGGGGGGACTTTATCTTGCCTTCGAAACGTATTCGAATAAACAAGGGCGAACAAATATAGCGCACGATGCACACATTGCTGGAGCTATTTTTGGGATTGTTTATGTCGTATTATTAGATTTTAATAATTTTACAAACTTCTTTACTAAAATTGGCTTTTAATATGAAGATTTTTCCTCTTGTATTTACTATTGTTTTTTTTAGTTTTTCTTGTGTTAATAAGCAAAAGGATAATGAAGTAGATCAAGTCGAAGAAATAGTTGCTAAATCTATTTTTAATGAAGAAGAATCTCAATTACTTACAAAGGGAGAAAAGTCAGACCCGTTTAGAGTTTTGACTATTGAGAATGTGAAAGACTCTTTGCTCTTGAGATCTAAAAGTAAAGGGTTTGTGGTTGAACCTAATGACAGTTTACTAATCCTTTTCTCAGAGCGACTAATTGCTACAGTTCAAGATTCTGCCACACTGGGAGTTGGAATTGCTGCGCCACAAGTAGGTTTTTTAAAAAATATTATCTGCATTCAGCGGTTTGATAAGGTAAATAAGCCTTTTGAAGTGTATTACAACCCTAAAATAAGTCAGTACTCAAAGAAAATACAGCCTTGCAGAGAAGGTTGTTTATCTATACCTGGTAGAATGGATACGTTAAGTGTACGTTCTTATGCTATTCTTTTAGAATACGAAAATATAGCTGGGGAGCACCAGTTTGAGATGGTTGAGGACTTTACGGCAGTTATATTTCAGCACGAAATTGATCATCTAAATGGAATACTTTATACCGACTATTTACACCAGAAAGCCCACGAACAAACTATTGGTCACGTTCATTAGTTAACTATTAGCTATTGAAAACATTAACAAATAGTTAAATTATCTTTTAAGTTATGTTTATCTTTATATGATTAAATTATAAAAATAGTTTTCAGATACTGTTCTCATGAAAAAAAATATATTTATCCTTTTTTTTAGCTTCTTATCTATATCCTTTCTAGCACAATACGAGTCTAGAGGGAAAGAGTTTAACTTTATTGACGCCGAGCATTTTATTGATAATAATAATTATAATGATGCCTTAGGTTTATTTGAAGAGTTAATAATTGATTATCCAAAAAATAAAGAATATGTCTTTAAGAAAGGAGTATGTCAACTAATGCTAAACGATGCTGAAAATGCTTTAAATACAATAAGGTCTGTTGGTTCTAAAAAGAAAACCCCTGATAATTATAGTTATTACTTAGCCAAAGCTTATGCATTAAATTATCAATTTGATTCTGCTATTATATTTTTTAATAAAGCAGCAAAAGATGGTAATGTGAATAGTAAGTTTAAAAGTGGGATCCCTCGTTTAATTGAACAATGTAACAACGGATCTGAGTTAATACAAAATAAATTAAATGTAGCTATCGAAAGTATTGGTAATGCTATTAACACAGAAGATTATGAATATAGTCCCGTAGTTAATGCCGAAGAAACAGTTTTAGCTTTTACTTACCGAGGGTCTAAAAGTACTGGCGGGCGACAAAATTACGATGGAAGCAAAATTAATAATGGGAATTTTTATGATGATATTTATGTTTCATACAAGTCTGGAGAGGACTGGGGCACTCCTGAAAAATTAAATAGAACAATAAATACAGATAAGCATGAAACTTCGGTTGCTATGGCTCCAGATGGAAGAAGTATGTACGCCTATAGAGGTACCGAGGCTAAATCTGGTGAGCTTTATAAAGTAGATACGCGAAAAGGAGAGTTTTCAACTATGGAGTCTCTTGGCATGAATTCTTCTGACTGGGAAGGAAGTATTACAATTTCTAACGATGGTAAATTTGCTATTTTCTCTAGCGATAGACCGGGCGGATTTGGAGGAAGTGATTTGTATTACGTCGAAAAGAAAGGTTCTAAATGGGGAAAGCCTGTAAATATGGGAGATAAAATTAATACACCTTTTGAAGAAGAAGTCCCATTTATTTATACCAATAACGCAATGTTTAGTTTTAGTTCTCAAGGACACAACTCTATTGGGGGGTATGATATATTTGAATCTCAAATAATTAATAAAGGCGAATATTCTGAGCCTAGAAATTTAGGCTATCCAATAAATTCGACATACAACGATTTATTCTTTTCTATTTCATCAATGGGAAATGGGTTTTACTCAGCGCTAAGAAAAGGAGGTGTCGGACAATACGATATTTATACTTTTGATGTAGAGCCAATAATGGAAGAGTCTAACGTTTTGTTAGTTAAAGGAGAAGTTCCAGTAGGGACTAAATTAATAGTCAAAAACGCAGATTGGGTAGATAGAGGAGAATATTATGCAAATCCTAAAAATAATATGTACAAAGCATATTTACCCTTAGGAGAAGATTATAGCATAACTTTTATAAAGGGTGATACAGTGCTTAAAAATATATCTGTTGATGGAAAAAACTTAACAAGTTACACGGTTATAGAAGAGAATATTATTGTTCCTAAGAAAGTTGTTAAAGAAAAGGAAGA
>CALDTD010000101.1 GCA_937924345.1 uncultured Flavobacteriales bacterium
AAAGTTATTGAAGGCAATAAGAGCTTTTATGTTGATCGATTTGGTAAAAGGATTGATTAAATATTATTAAAATTATAATTGATGAGTTTACTAAATCCTATAATTAATTATATCTTTCCTTTAAAAACCATATATATTCGCCTTTCTAAAAATCAGATTGAATTAAAGCACATTGAGTCAGGAAATTCTCTAGTAAGAAAATCAGATTTGATTTTTTCTAATGACCGTCTACTTATTGCAGATTTTGATGCGTTTGAGTTTGTTTTAAGAGGATTGATAAAAGAATTGTCAGATAAGAAAGGTTCTTCTTTTTTACGTTCATTTAAAGTTGTTTTTCAAACAACTGATACAAGAACTAATTATATGACTCCAACAGAACTTAGAATCTACCAAGATTCATTGTTTTTTTCCGGTGCAAAAGAGATATTCATATCAAAAGAAAATAGAAGGCTTTCAGATGACGAAGTTATCAATATAACAAAGCAAAAGAACAATGACTAAACTACTTGTCATAAGGTTTTCTGCAATGGGAGATGTTGCGTTGTCAGCTCCAGTTATTCATACTATAATTGATGCATATCCTAATTTAGAGATTACATTTTTGTCTAGAGCTTTTTTTAAGCCATTATTTAATCAAAACGGAAATTTTAAATTTAAGTCAGCCGATTTAAACGGAGAGCATAAAGGTTTAGCTGGACTCAGAAAATTATATAGAGAATTAAAAAAAGAAGAGTTCGATGCTGTTTTAGATTTACACGAAGTTTTAAGAACAAAAGTTATCCGTTCATTTTTTAAACTTTCTGGTACACCTGTTTATACTATTAATAAAGGAAGAAAAGAAAAACAAGAGTTAATTAAAGGTAAAATTCCATTTAAAGAATTAGAACATACGCAACAGCGTTTTTTAAATGTTTTTGCAAAAGCAGGTTATAGCACTAATCTAAAAAAAGATGCTTTTTTAAAAATATCGATAAATGAAACCGTAAGTGATTTGATATCAAGTTTTAAACTAAAAGAAAATCAAAAAATAATTGGAATTGCACCTTTTGCTGCTCACGAAAGTAAAGAATTAGGAATAGACAAGATTAAATCAATAATTGAAACATTAACAGCCAAAGAAAATCATTTTGTAGTTTTATTTGGAGGAGGAGAGAAAGAGCAACTAGAACTAGAAAAAATAGTTAATGAATTTGATTGCTGTAAATCAATTGTTGGGTTGTTAAAATTTAAGGAAGAGCTAATGCTAATGACAGCACTAGACTGTATGATTGCGATGGATAGCGGAAATATGCATTTAGCTTCTTTAGTAGGTACTAAAGTCGTTTCTATTTGGGGACCAACGCATCCATTTTTAGGTTTTTCACCTTACCAGAATAAGGGAAATATGGTTCAAGTACCTATAGATGATTTACCTTGCAGACCTTGTTCTGTTTATGGGAAGATAAAGACAAATGAAGATATAAAATGTGCTGAACAATCTATGGAAAAGATCTCAGTAGAAATGATAATGAGTAAAATAAAGATTAATAAAAATGAATAAAATAATAATAATAGTTCTAATACAGCTATTCTTAATTCTAGGTTTAAGTT
The DNA here is from genome assembly GCA_937924345.1 of uncultured Flavobacteriales bacterium. Lineage (GTDB taxonomy): Bacteria > Bacteroidota > Bacteroidia > Flavobacteriales_D > Parvicellaceae > S010-51. The sequence continues at coordinate 1,591 of CALDTD010000101.1, forward strand.
TTGCTCAAGATCATAGAATCGTAAAAAATCCAAAAACTAATTTGTTTGGTTTAAGAAATGAATTAACTGGGGAACTTATAGTGGGTTATAATTACGACGGAATTCAAAAAATATCTCGAGATAAACCTAAAGGATATTACTTTATTATTAAAGATAAAAAATGGGGAATGATGGATAGTTTAGGTAATGTGTTGATTCCTTCTGAGAATACTAGTGTTTCGCATAGTATGGATGGTTCTATAAATACTATTCTTGATAATAAAGTGAGTCTTTACGACAACCAAGGGAAGTTAATAAAAACTGTTAAATACGATTCATTAGTGAACGGCGATTTACTTGAAGTTAATAAAGGTGGTAAATGGGGAATTATTAGTTATAAAGCTGAAGAAATAGTCCCTTGTAAATATGGTGCTATTCATAGTATATCTAGATACAGATATCAGTTTAAATTAAATAATAAATGGGGAGTAAATGGTATTGATGGAAGAGAGATAATACCTTGTAAGTATGACTCTATTGACCTTGATAATTATGCTAGAAAGTATAAAGGAAAATGGGGGTTATTTAACTTTAATGAAGAACAAGTATTACCGTTTGAATATGATAAAATAGTTTCATCATGTCATAGCTCAAATTATTTATTAAAAAAAGAGACGAAGTGGAGTGCTTATAATAGTGATTATAAAAAAGTTATTGGTCCATTTATTTACGATAGCATGGTTTGTGATCTATGGCATAGAGATTTTTTAGCTGTAAGAAAGAATAATAAATGGGGTTTATTAAAAAAAGATGTATTTGAAATAGGGGAAGCTTTACCTATCATATTTGATTCTATAATTATTGAGAACTATTATAGTATTGTAAAAAAAGAGGGAAAATGGGGGGTAGCTGAATATGCTGACACCTATTTTGATTCTAAAAAAGATGAGAAAAAAGAAGAGTTAAAAAAAAAATTAAATATAGTTAAGTATTTAATACAACCTCAGTACGATAGTGTTTTTTCCTATTCTCCTTACCTGAAAAGAGCTGTTGCACAGATAGGTAACAAATGGGGGCTTGTAAATACAAAACAAGAAAAAGTATTAGCATTCAACTTTGATGAGGTAAAACCATTTAATGATGGGATTGGGTTTGACAATGAATTTACTTTAATAAAATTAAGAAATAAATATTCGTTATTAAATCGAGAACTAAAAGAAATTATACCTTTTCAATATGATTCAATAGTTTCCAAAAGGGATTATAATATGGTTTTTCTGGATGGTAAATGTGGTTTAACGGGTAGAAAAGGAAAAGTTTTAGTTGAATGTAAGTATGATGATTTAATAGTACCAGATTACGGTTACTCTTTTGTTAGTTTAAGTAATGAAAAATATAAGTTAATAACATTTGATTATAAAACTGATAACCGCTTTTATTCTAAAGAATATGACTTTATAAAAAGTTTAAATTCAGATATTCATTTGTGCGTGTTAGGTCAGAAATATGGAGTTTTATCTAATAATGGCGAAGAGTTAATATTTCCTAAATATGATTATATAGAACAAAGTTCATATTTAAGCGAGGATGAATTTGCTATAGTTGCAATAGCAAGTAAGTATGGAGTAGTTTCTAGTCAAGGTAAGGAGATAATTCCTTGTGAATACGATTATATTTTTCATTATAATTACGATAAAAAGTTTAAAGTTAGAGATGAAGGAAAACTATTTTATCTCGATTTAAAAGGAAATAAAATAGAAGAATAAATCAACTAAATGAAAAAACAACTCATAATTCCAACAGGTAGAGAAAAAGATATTTTAGCAGATATTTCTTTTGATGATTCAAAACCTGAGGCTCGACCTTTAGTCATTTTCTGTCACGGGTATAAAGGATATAAAGATTGGGGAGCATGGAACTTAGTTGCAGAAGAATTTG
>CALDTD010000102.1 GCA_937924345.1 uncultured Flavobacteriales bacterium
CATTTGATTGAACCAACTGGTGGAATTCTCCCTGCTGGCAAAGAAATACTACTAATTACAAGTACTGTATTTGACCCAACCCTTCATTCATTTATGAATTTAAATGACACACTAATTGTTATATATCATGATGCAACCACAGGGAGTGGAAACTTTTCTAACCACGATGGGAGCAATCAGCAGAAAACACTCTCTATTTCTTTTAGCACCCCTATGGGGTGTGCAGACCAAGTCACATATAACAGAAGTTTACTCGTAGAACAAGACAGAGTAACACAAGGTGGGGAAAACGGAGCTTTTGTTTCATTTACTCCAAACGGTATCGCAACTTACGACAACTTAGGTTGTCAAGGCCTAGGAGGAACACTATCTATAGAAATCGAGAGTAATCTTATGGAAGTCTGTGGTGGAGAAACATTAAATCTAACCGCGACTGTAAATGGTTCTACTAACCCTATAATTTGGCAAAGCGCGAATGGCACTTTTGGAACACCAAATGGAAATACTAATACATTTGCTGTAGATAATAATATAACAACCCCTTTTTATATTTATGGAGGGGTTGAATCAACTTGTAATGATACGATCTACGATAGTTTATTGATAAACATCCCTGTATCAAATCTCAATTTTTCTGTCCTAGGAGATTCAATTTGTTTTGGAAAAGATTCAATATTATTGATCGCAAATAATGCCGACACTTACAGTTGGACCAACAACCAAAACAATATAATTATCCAAAATGATTCACTCTATATCAGTCAGCCTGGAACTTATCAATTAGTTGGATCAAGTAATTGTTTTACAGATACATTGACTTTTACTTTCGAAAACTTCGACAATCAAGCTCCTATTGGAGTTATTGCAGACCTATTTCTTTGCGATAATGATGAAGTAGTCGAATTAGCAGCTTCAACTTGTCTAAACTGTACTTATAATTGGATAAATGGTTCAACATCCGACACCACTTCTCTAGCTCCAATTAATTATAATGGAAGTGTAACAGTTAGTAAGACCAATGAATGCGGTTCTGCTTCTGATGTGTTTAGTTATGGGCTTAAGGAAATAAATGCTCTATTTGATGTTTTAGATAGTGTTGGTTGCGCAACATTTACACCTACTTTTTTCAATCAAACATTTGGAGATACTTTAAACGCTACTTATAATTGGGATTTTGGAAATGGAACAACTAGCAATGAACCAAACACAAGTTATGAATTAGCTAACACCTATACAGTTATGTTAACAGCTTCAAATGGATTTTGCACAAGCTCATTTAGCCGAGATTTAGAGGTAGAAAATTGCATTTTATTTACTGAGGCTAAAATTCCAAATGTATTCTCTCCTAATAATGACAATATTAATGACAACTTCTTTATTGAAACCATAAATGGAAAAAACTTAGAGGGTACTATTTATAACCGTTGGGGAAGAAAAGTCAAAGAATTAAATGGATTAGATGCTACTTGGGATGGAGGAAAATCCAGTGCAGGAACTTATTATTATATCATTTCGGTAACTTTCTTGGATGATACTGTAAAAGAATATAAAGGACATTTGCAGTTAGTGAAGTAAAACAAAAATATATAGTAGTAAAGAGAAAATAACTTTGTCTTATTTTGTTTTCTATATTTCCTACAGTCTTTTTTCTTAAAATCAGATTATTACATCAAAATGAATATCCCCTCTCCTATTCAAAAACTAGATTCACCTCTTTTTAAAGAAAAAGAAGTCGAAGTTTGGATAAAAAGAGACGATCTTATACATACAGAAATCTCTGGTAACAAATGGAGAAAACTGAAGTATAATTTAGAAAAATGTAAAGCTGGCAATTACAAATCTCTTCTAACTTTTGGCGGAGCATATTCTAACCATATACTAGCAACTGCAAAAATTGGTTTTGATCATAATATTAAAACAATTGGAATAATAAGAGGAGAAGAGCACCTTCCCTTAAACCCTACTTTACAACAATCTATTGAGTTTGGAATGGAACTGCATTATACTTCCAGAACTGATTATCGAAAGAAAGCGGAACAACAATATTTATTTCAATTAAAAAAACAATTTAACAACCCTTATATCATACCAGAAGGTGGAGGAAATATAGAAGGTGTTTTGGGTTGTAAAGATATTGTAGAGGAAATTAATTTTGATTTTGATTACATTTTAACAGACTGTGGAACGGGCGCAACCCTAGCAGGGTTAAACCTAGCATTAAAACCTCATCAAAAAGCTATAGGAATTCCTGTTCTAAAAGGAGGAGAATTCATAAACAAAGAAGTAAGTCACTTTTATAAACTTTTGAACACAGATTATTCTACACTAAATAAAATTGATTTAGCCCTAGATTACCATTTTGGAGGTTATGCCAAACACAAACAAGAACTCATTGATTTTATGCGTTCTTTTTACAAACAAACCACCATAAAAACGGACCCTATTTATACAGGGAAGTTATTTTTCGGATTTATGGATTTAGTAAAAAAAGACTATTTTCCCAGAGGCTCTAAAGTTGTTGTTGTGCACACAGGTGGGCTACAAGGTATTGAAGGGTTTGAAAAGCGGTATAAATTTAAGCTTTATCAATAACTACTTCAATACATTTACACCAATAGCACAATTCAAACATTTTTTAGCTGTACAGTAATTGGTGTAAAGTTCAATTAAACTTTGCGATTGCATAGCTGATTTAGCAGAAACTCCTAGCACTTTCCAATTATCTATTATAGAATTCTTTTCACTCGATAAATCTGCCATCAAATTCGTGGCATAATTACAATACCGTTCATCGTTAATTGATTTCCCATAAGCAAAACTAATTGGGCTAATTACATTAATAATAAGCGTTTGAATTAGCATCTCTCCTACACTATTTTTTGTTTGTTTACATTTCTTGCCAAACGTGTAATGTGTATTCCAATAATCACTTGTAGAAACACTAAATAAAGCTTTATAGTCGTCTATAGTTACTATATTCCTAATAAATTCAAATAACTGTTCATGCTGATGAAACAACTGTGCAAGTTGCGCAATTCGAATCG
>CALDTD010000103.1 GCA_937924345.1 uncultured Flavobacteriales bacterium
CTACAATAAGTGTTTCTAGTTTATCGAATTTCCTAGTAAGTAATTTTAGGATGCGCTTTGTTTTTGAAGGTGGTGGAGGTAATAATTTTTATCTAGATGATATAAATATCGGTGGTCCTGTAGGTATTTCAGAAAGTGGTAAAAATAACCTTCTTATCTACCCTAATCCTGTTGATGATTTTTTATCTATTGAGGGTGAGGAGAATAGTGAATTTTCTACAGACAATCTTAGGGTTGTTGATATAGTTGGTAAAACTGTTGAGTCTAGCTTGTTGGATGATGCTGTTTTTAAAGGGAATAAAGTAACACTAAACACTTCTAAATTGAGTTCTGGTATTTATTTTGTGGTAATAAATAAAAAACATTATCAATTTATAAAGCAATAAATAGTAATGAAGTACTTATTATTAATATCGATTTTTTATATTTCTATAGTCAAAGGACAAGAAGAAGTAAGTTATGTTTCTACAGATCAGACGATTCAAGAAATTCCTTTTAAAGATAGGTTGTTTACTGGAGGTAATGTTGGTTTTAATATATTCAATGGTTTAATGTATCTGGAAGTAGCTCCTATATTAGGTTATAAAGTCAATGAAAAATTTTCTGCAGGTATATCGGGTAAGTTTATGCGTTTAGGGGCTATAAATAATAATCAAACTTTTAGATCATTCTATTATTATGGAGGAGGTCTTTTTACAAGGTATCAATTTACAGAATCTATTCTCGCTTCTGTAGAATACGAGTTGTTAAATGTCGAGCAATTAAATCCTAATAGTTCAGATTTTGGAAACAGAACATTAAGTAATGTCTTGCTTGTTGGTGGAGGTTATAACAGCAGAATATCAGATAATATAAGAGCACAACTATTTGTTTTATATGATGTAATTGATGATCCTAACTCTCCATATCGTTTTAATTATCTTTTTGGGCCTAATGCATTGCCTATAATTTATAGGATTGGATTTTCTTTAGGTTTTTAACCTTTTTTTGATTTAAAGTTTATTTTGACTAAATTTCATCTTCAATTATGTAAGTTTATAGTTGAAAACAATGTTTTAATCAAAATTAAATTATGAAAAAAGGATATCTATTCTTATTTTTTTCTGTTTTTATTTATAGTATATTTAGTCAATCAACACAAGTTTTTAATACTTACCAGCAAGAAATGGATGCCGCATATTTGCAATATCCAGCTGTTCCCAAAGGAATTTTAGAAGCAGTTTCTTACAAAATGACACATTATAGTCATTTAGATGAAAATACTCAAGGAAGTTGCCTTGGATTGCCAAGAGTTTTTGGTGTAATGGGATTGACAGAAGATGGAGAGGGGTACTTTAGAGAGAACTTAAGTTTAGTCGCTCAACTATCAGGATATTCTGTAGCGGCAATTAAATCAAATCCTCAAACAAATATTTTAGCTTATGCTGCAGCTTACAATCAATTATTGACTAACATGGCTATTAGTCCATCAAATATTAACGAGCACGACCGAATTATAACAGCACTTTCAGAAATTCCACTAGATCATAACCCAGCGAATAATTTCGCTATGAACTCAAGGTTATACGGTATATTTAGTTTGCTAAAGGAGTCTGGGTTGCCAATTGCTAACCAAGTAGATCTAGTAGATATTTTTGGCTCAAATAACCTAAAGGTATTAAGTAGTGGAAAAGTTAATATTCAAAATGGAAACATTATATCTAGTAATGGAGCTTTTATTCCAACACAATTAAGGTCTAGCGAATATGGTCCTGCATTATGGGTGGCTACTCCAAGTTGTAATCGAAGTTCTAGAAGTGGTACTTCAATATCGGCTGTAACAGTTCACACAATACAAGGGTCCTATGCTGGAGCAATTTCTTGGGCTCAAAATTGTAATGCAAATGTTTCATATCATTACGTAGCTAGATCATCTGATGGGCAAATTACACAAATGGTGTTAGAAGCTCAAAAAGCATGGCATGTTGGTAACGCCAATCCTTACGCAATAGGTATAGAGCACGAAGGTTATGTAAGTGATGCATCATGGTATACTACAGCTATGTATAATGGGTCAGCAAATCTTGTAAAAGATATTACTCAAAGTGGTTACGGTATTTTGCCAATTAGAACATATTTTGGTGCCGCTTCAGCTGGAGTAAATACATTAGGAGCTTGTACTCAAATAAAAGGTCATCAGCACTTTCCAAATCAAAACCATACAGACCCAGGGGTAAATTGGAATTGGAAAAAATATTATAATTTAATTAATAATAATGCGTCGCCAACAGTAGTTACAGCAGCAAATGGTAATTATTTTGATACAGGTGGTCCAACAGGAAATTATTCTGATGATGAACGAAACCTTTATTTAATTCAACCTACAGGGGCTAGTACAGTTACGATAAGTTTTTCGGAATTCGACTTAGAAAATAATTGGGATTATTTATTTGTTTATGATGGTGCAACAGCAAATTCTCCCCTAATAGCAACATTAACAGGTTCTAGTTTGCCGTCAAATATTACCTCTACTGGAGGAAGTTTATTATTAGAGTTTAGATCCGATTGTGCAACTTCTAAGTCAGGTTGGAAATTAGCTTGGAGTTCTAATGGTAACGGAGGAAACCAAGATGTTATTGCTCCAACTTCTGTTGTTTCAACAATAAACAGCTGGGAAACAACAACGTTTAATACAACTTTTACAGATGCTGATAATACTGGAGGTAGTGGAATTAAAGAAAAGTACTTTCAAGTTATTCATAATAATGGAACAGAATGGAGAGCAAATGATGTAAATGGTTTCTTAAAAGATAATTTTGATGCAGCGATAAGTGGGGATTGGGCACAACAAACAGGAGTTTGGACAATTAATAGTAATCACCTAGAGCAAACAGATGAAGTAGAAACCAATTCTAACTTATACGCAATTTTAGACCAAAACATTCATAATAAATATTTGTATCATTGGGCTGGAAAAATAGAAGGATCAGGAACAAACAAACGAGCAGGAGTTCATTTTATGTCCGATGATGGAGCTTTTGCCAACCGTAAAAATTCTTACTTTGTTTACTTTAGATCCGATAATAATAAAGTTCAAGTTTATAAAGTTGTAAACGATGTCTTTAGCTTAGAACAAGATATCCCTTATACGATAAATGATAATCAATGGTATGATCATAAGGTAACTTACGATAAAACAACTGGTAAAATCGAGATATGGATAGATAATACTTATGTTGGAAGTTGGACAGATACTAGCCCAATAATAGGAGGAGATTACTTTTCTATTAGAAGTGGGGGGTGTAAGTATTCTGTAGATAATTTAAATGTTTATCACAATAGAACTGCTGTAGAGTCAATTAGTGTTGGGAATGGTTTTACCAATGATTTAAGATACCAAAACATAAGCCCCTCTGCTTTTTCAGGGCGTGTAAAGTCGTTAGTTATTGATAATCAAAATAATATTTCAACTGTTGCATCTAAGGATATAAATATAGATTGGACTGCGCCAGATAATCTTGCTACAATAAATGATGGAACAGGTTCAGATATTAGTACTACAACAAGTAATACTCAACTTTCTGCTAATTGGTCTTCTTCAGCAGATCAACATTCTGGAATAGCCAGATACTGGTATGCTATTGGAACTTCTTCTGGGGCAACAGATGTTAGGAATTGGACAGATAACTGGTTTAATACAAGTGTAACTGCAAATGGGTTGTCGTTATCCTCAGGAACTACATATTATTTTTCTGTAAAAGCAGAAAATGGAGCAGGACTGTTTTCTAGTGTTATTAGTTCTAATGGACAAACAGTTGGAAGTCCAAATGGGCCGCCAGTAGCAGATTTTATTGTTCCTAATACATATATTTGTTCTTCGGATTCTATAGCATTGGTTAATAATTCTGCAAATGCAACTGCTTATCAATGGAGTGTGGCTTCGGGTGGTACAATCACAACTCCTAATGCTGCAAATACTTATGTTACATTTGCACAGTCTGGGAGTTATGTCGTTACACTTACGGCTAATGGGCCAGGTGGTGCAGATGTTTCTTCACAAACAATAAATGTAAATGTAGATTCTGCTCCTGTAGCATCTGCAACTCAGAGCGAAGCAATTGTTTGCGAAGGTAATCCATTTGTAACATTTACAAATCAATCGCAAAATGCAAATGGTTACTTATGGAGTTTTGGAGATGGAACGACTTCTACAGATGCAAGTCCATGGCACTTATACCCAGGTGTAGGTGTTTTTAATGTAACATTAACAGCAATAAATGGTACTTGTCCCAATGCAATTATGCAGTTCGAAGTAAAAGTAGATAACTGCTCA
>CALDTD010000104.1 GCA_937924345.1 uncultured Flavobacteriales bacterium
AAAGAAACGCTACGATCCTTTAACCAAGACTATACCTACAAAATTTTTTAACGGTGCTACTCGATACATGAGTGGAATTAAATTAAACGATTTTAATTGCGGCTTAAAAGCATATAGTAAAGATGTAGTGAAATCTATTGAAGTTTATGGCGAAATGCATCGTTATATTCCTGTAATTGCAAAATGGGCTGGTTTTACAAAAATTGGAGAAAAAGTTGTTCAGCATCAAGAGCGAAAGTATGGTGTAACTAAATTTGGCTTAGAACGATTTATTAATGGTTTTCTTGATTTATTTAGTATTTCATTTATTGGAAAGTTTGGAAAAAGACCAATGCATTTCTTTGGAACTATAGGAACATTAATGTTTTTTATTGGTGCTATTTTTTCAGTTTATATTGGTATAGACAAATTATTTTTTGACACTAAAGGAACACTTATTGCAAATAGAGCAGGTTTTTATATTGCTTTAACTTCTATGATTATAGGTTTTCAATTATTCTTAGCTGGTTTTCTAGGAGAAATGATTTCTAGAAATGCTGCTTCAAGAAACAATTATTTGATAAAAGACAAAGTCTAAATGACGAAACGGATAGTAATTGTTGGACCTGCAACTCCATACAGAGGAGGGATTGCAACTGGTAACGATCTATTGGCTAAAGAGTTACTAAATATTGGCCATAACATTTCAATAGTCAACTTTACAGTTCAATACCCTAACTTTCTATTTCCAGGTAAAACTCAATTTTTGGAAAACGCTCCTTTAATCCCAAAATACAACAAAAGAGCATTAAACAGTATTAATCCGATATCCTGGAGAAAAATTGGCAAACAACTTCGGAGTCAGAAACCAGATATAGTTATAATGCGTTACTGGATGCCTTTTTTCGCCCCATCTTTAGGGACAGTAGCAAAACATGTAAAAAGAAACAATCATACCAAGGTGATTGTAATTGCTGACAATATAATTCCTCACGAAAGCAGATTTGGAGACAAGCAACTAACAAATTATCTCGTAAAACACACAGACGGTTTTATTGCTATGTCTAAAAGTGTACTAAAGGAGTTTGATTTATTTAAGATTAAGCATAAACTGTTCTCACCTCATCCTATGTTTCAAAATTATGGGAATAAGATTTCTAAGAAAGAAGCTTGTAAAAAACTAAATCTCTCGGCATCGCCTAGATACATTTTATTCTTTGGATTAATTCGCGACTATAAAGGATTAGATTTATTGTTAAAAGCAATTAACCATAATTATTTTAGAGAGAATAATATAAAGCTAATACTTGCTGGTGAATATTACAGTAAGAAGGACTTTTATCAACAGTTAATTTCTTCATTAAACTTACAAGACATTGTAATAAGTTTCGACTATTTTATACCTGACAATATGGTCGAAAACTTCTTTTCTGCAGCAGACATAATCGCTTCTCCTTACAAATCTGCTACACAAAGTGGCGTTTCTCAAATTGCCTATCATTTTGAGCTACCAATGTTAGTTACAAATGTTGGAGGTTTACCAGAACTAGTTCCCAATAATAAAGTAGGCTACGTTGTAGAACCCAATGCGAAAGCTATACAGCAAAAGCTTATAACTTTTTTTGAAGAGAATAAAAAACAAGAATTTCAAGAAAACTTATCTATAGAAAAACAACGTTTTACTTGGGACAAAATGGTAAAAGCAATCTTAGACTTAGAAAGTAGCATTCGATCTATTTCTTAAAACTCTTATATAAAATGGTTTGGATAAATAATTTTATTCAAAAGTTGTTTAATTCTACCTTATAACAGTCACACTCCCTTTAAAATCGTGTGTTTCTTCATATAAATCTACAATTTTAACCACATAAACATAAACCGAAATTTTATTTTGGTCAGATTTTACGAATCCATCCCATTCATCTCCAACATTGCTTCCTTCAAACAATAATTGCCCCCATTTATCGTAAATGAATAATTGCTGTTCACTTATTCCATAACCATCTACTTTAAAAACATCGTTAATTCCATCCCCATTTGGAGTAATAGAATTTGGAATGAACACCTCAAAAACAGGGTCTATTCTTATAATTTTATTTATAGAATCTACACATCCAAAACTATTTTCTACAACAAGCTTAACATCGTAAGTTCCAGAATCAGCATAACGATATGAAGGACTTTGTAAATTATTTAAATTCCCATCACCAAAACTCCATTTCCATTCACTACCTACAATAGATAAATCTTCAAAATTAATTTCAGTATTGTAAACAGTTGCATCATCAGGAGCGTAGTTAAAATCTGGAAAAGGAATTGGATGCACAATTACACCACCAGCATTATATATAGAATCTTTACACCCTAGATTAGATGTTACTACTAAAGATGCGCCATAAAACTCATTATTTAAATGACCTTCATTTGTAAAAACAGAACTAATGTTTTCGTCCGTAGTTTCTGTATCATTATCTAAATACCATTGATAAGCCAGCGAATAATTCTGCGGAATATTATCTATAGTAGAAGTATTAATAAAATCTGCAGTCCACGGGGAACACCCTGCAGAGTCTGCAGTAACAAAACTAGCTATTGGATTACTATGTACTAATACAACTTTCTCTGCAGTATCCTTACAATTATGATTAGTTGTTACAATAATTTCTGCAGTGTAAGATCCTGGACTATCGTATGAATTTGTAACAGTCTGACCAGAACCATTATTACCATCACCAAAAAGCCAAGATGAGTAGGGTAAAATATTTTCATTAGGGAATATCGAAGTAGAAACAGTAGAAATATCTTCAAAGTCAGTCAACACATTTAAACAAACATCATTTGGAGTAAAATCTGCAACTGGCTTAGGATAAACTTCTAGATCTATATTGTTCGTGTCTGTACACCCATCTACAGTAGTTACAACTAATTGAATATCATAAATTCCCTCACTATTAAATTCGTGTTGTGGAGACTGAATAATCGACTGGCCACCGTCTTCGTACTCCCATTCCCAACCAGCTATGCTTGATGTAGTAGAAGAATAATCAGTAAATGTAAATATTTCGTATTCACAATTATTGGCTAAAGCAAATTGAGCTGACGGTTCATCAAAAATAGTTACTGCAATAGTAGAATCGTGAACACAACCATGTATTGATGTAGCTTGAAGGTTCACATTATAA
>CALDTD010000105.1 GCA_937924345.1 uncultured Flavobacteriales bacterium
CATTAGAAGAAAATTCTATTGAAGAATGTAATGAATGCTTTCAACCTACATTGGATGGAGCAAGTGAAGATATTGCAGGAACCCCTATACCTTTTGTAGATCCCTTCTCTCCAGTTATTCCTCACATGCAGGACAATGATAGTCACGAAAGTTCTACTGATTTAGGATTTAGAATCTTAGTAGCTTGGGGGTACGATACTCAATTAGTATCTGATAATCTTATAGAATCTGTTCCTTTATTTGAAGATTGTTTTACAGAAGAACCTGATTTCCAAGAAAACCATTTCCCTCAAGCATCACAATGTTTCACTAACCCTGTAGGAAGTACTGGTCAAGTACCTCCTTATAACGTAGTTTATGGGGAAAAGGAAAATGATTTATTCTCTTTGTTTTGGAAAAATTACTTTATAGATAAGTACATAGCTCAAAAATCAGCAGTCAGAGCTTTTTTAAGCCCTTTAGATTACTGTAATATTGATTTTAGGGAATGTGGTTATGTTTCAATCGAAGGGAAACCTGCAATGGTTAAAATTGATGAAACTGGAGATTTCAAAGGATGTAAAAACGGTACTACCGAATTATATATAATTCAAAAAATAAATTGCGGAGATGTGGAATTTTAATAAGTTACCAGAAAGTGAATACGAAAAGGCAGTTAAGTTATTTTTAGAGGACAGAAGACTCGAATTAAAAGAGCTTTTGATGGATACTTACGGAGTTTATGGAGGAACCTGTTTAATGTGTTATTATGACAATGTAGGCGGAATTATGAAAGCACAAATGAGTACAGGATTACTGTCGGAAGTACCTTTATAAAAAAATAAACGTTTTTGTTTGAACAATAAATTTATTTGTTTTAAGTTTGTATTATATTTCGTAGTTAAGTAAATGTCAAAAGAAACAAAAATACCGTTCAATAGGTCTATTGATATGTCTTTATCAGGTGTTTGGCACGTAGATAAAGATTCTGGTATGGAAGCACTTGCTAACTATGTAAATGAAGTAGGATTACTTACAAAAAAAGTAATCACCTACCAAGAACTGAATCACGCTAAAGGTAGAAAAGAGCAAATGTCTCTAAATTTCCAACCTACCACTTTTTCCCAAGATTTAAAAATTCAAGAATTTAATTTAGAAGGCATAATGAGAAGTCAAGATAACATCTCTCATTATGGCGTAGGTAGGTTAGTCTCTCAAATGAGAAATGCTATCAATGATCCTACTGTGGCAGCAGGATTATTAATTGTAGAGAGTGGTGGAGGAGATATTTTGGCTGCTCAAAAGATGCAAAATGCGGTAGCGGATTTTTCTTCTACTAAACCTTTATATGCTTTAGTCCATAAAGGAGGTTCGGCTGCATTCAAGGCAATATTACCTATTTCTAAAAATATCTATTTATCTGGTTCAAATGCTTTGATAGGAAGTATCGGAGCTATGTTGACTTTAGATAAAGAGTTCCCTAAACAGTTAAAAGAGAAATTCCACATAATATATCCAAAAACTTCTCCTGACAAAAATCAAGAGATGCGAGCTTTGATGGAAGATAATCTTCAACCTTTTATGACTTATGCAGAAGGGTTAGATGCAGCTTTCATGTCTGATGTTAGAAAAGCTATTCCTAACATTACAGAAAAAGCTTTACGTGGGGGGATGTTTATAGGGGAGGCTGGAGTAGCGGAAAATTTAGCAGTAGGGATAAAGACAAAACAAGAGTTGTTACAAAAAATAAATTCAGATTTAATTTCTAATAATAAAAAATCCAGTATGAATTTTTCTATAAATACTAAGTTCTTCAACATGATTGCTGCAAAGTTCGGCTGGTCAGCAGAAGATACACAAAAAGCAAATACCCAAGAATCTTTTGAAGCTCAATTGGAAGCAACAGAATCTATGTCTGTTCAAATTAAAAAGGCCGTAGATGCTGCAACTCTTGGATTGAACGCAGAACTCTCTAACTTAAAAACAGAACTTTCTACGCTTAAACAAAGTTCTGGAGCTATTGAGAAGAAAACAGAAGATATTACAAAAGCACAAGCCTCTGATATGGACACTGTAGCGGAAGCTATGAAGGCCATGAATGCAACTATGGTTGCTATGACTTCTGCTATCGGGAGTATCTCTAAAAAGTCAGAAGAGAACGGTAAAGAAGTAAAAGAAGTAGCTGCTACTGTAGCTGAAAAGAAAGGGGAAGAAGCCCCTACTGCATCTAATGCAGTTGCTCCAGAATTGAAAGCAGCAGAAGAAAGTTTCCTTAACGAATTTGGTGATTCGGAAGCTTCGTAAATATTCTTGTAGGTAAGTGAAAATAATTTTAAAGACAAAAGTTAAGTAAAAATAATGAGTGCAAATATTCCATATTTAGTTAAACCACATTTCAACAAACGTAAAAACATGATTAAGATCCCTTGTGATCCTATGAATGTTTATATGCGTTCTAAGATTTATGATACCTTTTCAAATTACCAAAGGTGTTTCAACTTATTTAGTTGGGCACCAATGAATAAGAAAGGTGATTATATTCTTCATTCAATGCATGGTGCGCCTTTGTTATTCCAAACACACAAAAATTGTGGTTGGAATCCTTTAGGTGACGTTAGAATGAGTAGTCGTACAGCTACTCCTTGTAATGGTAAAATTAATGCAGAGTTTTGTGATGATGAATTGTATGATGGGTGTTTCGATATTCTGTTGAATTGGACAGGTAGAGGTAGATTGGAATTAGACTCTACAGGAAGGCAGATAGTAAACGACATGATCGCTACGTTAGGTCAAAATGCAACTTACGGTGCGTTGTTGACTTTGATTATGGGAAGTTACTTCGATCCAAATTCTCCTGACGTAAAGTTTGGCGACCATGCCACTGAGGAAGAAATTAAAGCCTTTAAAACCACTATCGGTACTTGTCGAGGTATTTTTGATTTAGTTCGTTCTTTGGGTGCTAATCCTAAGTACCAGCACCTTAATAGAAAAGGTGTTTTGAAATGTACTGACTTCTTAAACAATTGTTACACGAAAGATGTAATTAAATTGTTTGATGATTTGAAAGGAGAAGCACCTTCTGACCTTTCTTGTTTGATGGATGAAGGAGGTATTCCAAATGATGCCTTTGGTGCAGGAGCTTCGCCTATTATGGTAGTTTCTAAATCTATCCATAAAAAGATAGTTCGGCAGTACCAAGAACAGTGTCTCAACATCTACTGCACCAACCCTCGATTAGGTTTTGAAGAAAAATCTGTTACTGGAGCTACTCCGATGAAAGTTTATACTATTGATGGTATCCCTGTAATTCCATTGAAGTATGGTAACTACTTCGATAAATTTTTAACAGGTGACTTGCATTTTGCATTCCTTACTGTTTCTGGTAATATGACTTTAGGAGGTTCCTTTGGAGGTATTCCTGATGTTAATCGAGGAGATATTGGGATGGTTATTCAAAGAGAGACTAATGTTAAGGATTACGGAAAGACTTATATCATGTCTCATGCATTGTTCTATGCAGGTCTGGCTGATTATGATTTCTTCACAGGTACGCAGTTGTGGTGCGTTCCATCGAATTAACCAAATTTCAAATTTTAAAAACTATCTTTTAATTTTTTAAAAACTTAGAAAAATGGCTAATGAGTTATGTGTAGAAGAAACTCCTAAATTGGGAAATTTTTTATACGCTAAAAACTGTTCAACCACTGGAGGTATCGAAGAGATCCGTTGGATCAGAAGGCAGGATATTGACTGGGAAGCAATGTTTGTGGGT
>CALDTD010000106.1 GCA_937924345.1 uncultured Flavobacteriales bacterium
GATTCAATGGGTTCAAGTAGGGGCTGGAACTTCAACTGATAATCAAAATTTAACAGGAGCAACTTTGATAGGTACTGTTTTACAAGTAGATATAGAAAATGGAACTTCTCAAATAGTTGATTTATCTCCTCTACAAGACGGAGTTAACGATTCCGATGCTGACCCTATAAATGAATTACAGGACTTAATTTTAGCTGGTAATAATTTAACAATTACAGGCTTAAATACACCAAATAATATTGATTTAAGTACTTATCTAGATAACACAGACGCTCAGTCATTAAGTTTAAATGGTCAAACCCTGAGTATCTCTAATGGAAATAGTATAACATTTACCGATAACGTAAATGATGCTGATGCCGACTCTACAAATGAATATAACACAAACTTTTCGTTAAACAGTTCTTCAAGAGTTTTGTCAGTACAAGATAAAGGTAGTAATAAATCGGTTAATTTTAATACATTGTTAGATAGCTATGTTTTTTATAGAAGAATTTTTTTTTCAAGCTCAACCACAATGTATATTGTTCAAACACCTAGTGTTGAAATTAGAACAACTGGTGTGAACCCTCAAATTGAGGTTGCAAATATATCAACTAACCAGCATACACTTTCTTATTCTGTAGATAATGGACCTACTCAAGGGAGTTGGTCGTTTCCTGCAGGGTCTAGACAACTTATTACCGTTCCTATCGGTAAAATGGTGAAAATTCATTATAGCCAAGGGTTTAATTCTTTCTTAACTTTTGAAGGAACTAATACTGGTTCAGGACATTTGAGAGGTATTTTAATTCAGCATAATTAAAAATTTAACGTCTTTAAATCCTCACCCCCACAACACAAACATCGTCTACTTGGTCGGTTGAGCCTTTCCAATCGTTAAAGCTATTTTCTACATGTTGTTTAATTGTTTGCATTGGAATGTTTTCGTTGACGCTAACTAGTTTTTTAAACCGTTTAGACATATATTTTTTATTCTTTTCTCCCCCAAATTGGTCGGCATAACCATCTGTAAAAATATAGATTTCATCACCTTCTTGTACATCAATTTCATTAAGTGTAAAAGGGTGTTGTTTTACGGCGTGTAAACCTATAGGTTGTTTGTCTCCTTTAATTTCATATAGATTAGTATTTGCTTCTTCTATAATCAGATTTGGTTCAATTGTTTTACCGTTGTGGTTAAGTTTTTGGTTGTTGTGTCTTACTAGCCACATCGGATTATTAGCTCCAGAGAAATAGATTTTTTTATCATTTTTATGATAAACACAAAAAGCTAAATCCATTCCGTCTTTTATTTTAGGGTTTGGTAAGTGCTGCTCTAACGTAAGTTGGATAGTTTTGTTTAATTCATCTAGGATTTCGTTAGGTGCAGTTAGTTTTTTCGAAAAGAAAATTTCATTAGAAAGTATAGTTCCAATTAAAGAAATAAAAGCTCCAGGGATTCCATGTCCAGTTGAATCTGCAACACAAAACAAAACAATGTCTTCTTTTTGGTTCCACCAATAAAAATCACCAGAGACTATATCTCTAGGGTTGTAATATAAAAATGAGTCTGGAAGAATTTCTGTTATTTTTTGTTCTGGTAAAGATGCTTCTTGAATTAATTGAGCGTAATCTATTGATTGCTTAATTTCTTTGTGTTGTTCTTCTAGTTTTTCTTTTTGATTATTGATTTTACTGTTTTGCTGTTCAATCATTATTTTTTCTTCTTCAATTGTTTTAACAGCTTCACTTATTTTTTCTTCTAACTTCAATTGTTTTTCTAATAGTTTTTTTGTCTTCCATTTAAAAGTTAGATATATTAAATACCCAACTAATAATAACATTAATAGTATAAACCAAATACTTTCCCAAAAAGGAGTTCTAATTTTAAATTTTATAATGAGTGGGTCAACATTCCAAACACCATCGGCACTAGCGCTAATTATTTTTAATTTATATTTTCCACTTGGTAGATTAGTGAAGTTTAGAAAGTTTCGATTGGTTTCTTTAGACCAACTATCGCTATATCCATCTAAAATCCACTTGTAAACAACCTTCTTTGGGGAGTTTAAATCGATTCCTATAAAATCAATAGAAATATTATTGTTATAATATTCAATAATTACTGGTTTACTTACGTCTGAAAAAGTTTTAATAATAGAGTTGTCACTACTTCTAGCTTGGAAGTTTATTAAGCTTAAACTTGGTGGTTTGTTAACTTCTTTATACGGGATTGGACTAGTTACAGCTATACCTTTTACAGTTCCTAAGCACAAATTGCCATTTGTCATTAAGAGCTTAGACTTTTCTAATATTTCCCCTCCTGTAATTCCTTCATTTTTTCCATAGTGCTTTACATTAAATACATTGTTGTTTTTATCTAGTGTAACTTTATCAACTCCTTTTTCACTTCCAAGCCAAACCTTGTTTTTATCTACCGATATAGAATATATATTGTTTGATGTTAAGCCATATTTGTTTTTTGTATAGTTAATTGGTTCAATTTCTTTTGTTAGATCTTCAGAATGATCTATTCTAAAAAGCCCTTGAGCATCGGTTCCAACCCATGTGTTAAACTTCTCGTCAGAAATTATTGTACTTATATTATTGATTGGTATGTTAAAGTTTGGGGCGTAAAATTTATTTTCTTTAGATTTAATGATAATATTACCGTGTCTGTAGCCAATCCAAATATTATCATGTTTATCTTTTGCTAAAGAAGAAATGTCTGCAGCAGGAATAATTTCAGTGAGTAAATGTTCGATTTTAAAATCGTTTGGAAAAGAATTAAATGTAATTTTAAACAGTCCATCTTCACCTCCAGCCCAGTAAACGTTTTCACTTTCTTCAATTATGGTGTAAATTTCAGAATCAAGGTTAAACAGTTCGTTTTTAATGGGGATAAACCGAATAAAGTCTTTAGTGATGCAAATCCCATCTTTAGATCCAATCCATTGGGTTTGTTTAGAATCCTCGTATACAAAGTAAGTTCGGTTGTCTAATAAGCCATTTTCTTCGGAATAGTTTTCTATGTTTTTTATAATACCATTTTCTAAATTAAAGGTAGATATCCCATCAAAAGTCCCTGCTATTATCCGGTTGCTTAAAGAAGATTGGTTAAAAGAAAGTACCTGATTACCGATTAGCCCTTCTTTTTTAGAGTAGGTAACAAAGTCTCTAGGGTTGAAACAGTTTATGCCACCATAATATGTTGCGAACCAAAGGTTTCCATTCTTATCCATGGTAATGTCTCTAATTCGCTCATGAGTTAATCCATTATTTTTATTAAAATTAATAATTTGATTATTCGTTAAGCAGCTAACCCCAAGGCGAGTTCCAATCCAAATATTACCAACCTGGTCTTCACAAATAGCTCTTACTCGATTTCCTATTAACCCGTAATCTGTATTGAAAATTGTAGAAGCAGAATCTCCTTTTTTTATCACTCCATTTTCAGTTCCAATCCAAAGGTTACCTTTAGTGTCATTTTCTATAGACAGTACTTCTGTAGAGGGAATTTGATTGTTTAATTTTGAGCGTTGAATATGCCCCTCGTAGTCTATAAAGTATAGTCCATCTTTACTGCCAATCCATACTTTGTCTTTCTTGTCGCGATACAATATTCTTATTTTAGACTCGAAAACCTCTTCTTGAGTTCCAATTAAAGTTGTTATTTCGTCATCTGTTAATTTGCATACACCTTTGTTTGTGCCAATAATTATGTTGCCAGTTATATCTTCAGTAATTGACCTTATATAGTTGTGACTTAGGCCGTCTTTAGTAGTGAATGTCTTTATGCTGTCATTTTTATACCTGCAAAGCCCTTCTGTAGTCCCGAACCATAAATTGTCTTTTGTGTCTTGATAAATAGCTCTTACTTTTCTTGAGGGAAGTCCATTTTCTAAATCAATAGATTTAAAGTTTTTTCCATCATATCTAGCTACACCACCTCCGTCCATTGTTATCCATAGGTATCCTTGAGCATCTTGGAGTAGTGAATATGCGCCAGATCTAGGCAGTCCCTGTTCAACGGAAATTCCTTTGAAATTGTAGTGCTGAGCATAGGTATTAAAAAATCCAAAAAGGATTATAAAAGTATAGATTGCTTTTCTGTTGTACATTTGTGGCCTAAAGATATGAAAAAGGCTTGAATGGCTTTTGCTACCGCTTCTCTTTCTTCTAAAAAACTCATGTGATTACTGTTATTCAGTTTAATTAAATTATCTATGTTTTGTTTTTCAATTTGCTCTATAGGTATTGTTGTGTCTTTAGTACTAGCCAAAAACAGGTGGGGAATAGATTTGATGTTTTCAATCGTGTTATCTCTATTCCGCATAGCTTTTAAATAGCTAATAATTGTTTTTTTTGAAATTGTTAATGCATTGTTTTTTAGTTGTTCAATTTCTGTTATCAGCCTTTTTCTATGTTTCGCTAAGAAAAGTTGTTCTATTGTATCTTTTTGAAAATAATTAGGTGCAATTTTAACAGCTCTAATTGCTTGGTCTCTATTCTCTTTCTTTGTAAAGCTATCAGCGAGTAAAGAGCTGTTGATTAGTGTTGCAGAGTTTATTTTTAAATTTTTATGCGTTGCAATCTCTCCAATAATATAGCCTCCTAAAGAATGGCCTATAAGGTTTATATTTTGTAAAGCTTTATTTTTTATTTCCTCTGCAATATTGTCGGCTAATTCTTTTACAGAAGTTATTGTTTCTTCATTTCCTGAGTGTCCAGGTAAAGTCACCAAAAAAATATTGTAACCTAACTTGAAAGGCTTAATGAACTCATTCCAGACAGCTGAATAACATAAAAACCCATGAAAGAAAACTAGGTTTTGTCTCGATTCTTTTCGCTTATTTACACTTTTTAGGTATGTCATTTTCTTCAAGAAGGTTTAAAAGCTCAAATTTAATTGTTTTCTTTATTAATACTAAAGGTTAAAAGTTGGTTAATCGTTCAACTAATTACACCTAAAATTCTATATTTGTATGTAGATCAAAATGTGAATAAGCATTTTGTTAAACTTTTTTTGGATGAATAAAATTCAAATGGTTGACTTAAAAAGTCAATATAAAAAAATCAAAGATCAAGTAGATGCTTCTATTCTAGAAGTAATTGAATCAACAGCTTTTATTAAAGGGCCCGAAGTAAAAACTTTTGAAAAAAAGTTAGCAGACTATCTCTCTGTAAAAGAGGTAATAGGTTGTGCAAACGGAACTGATGCATTACAAATAGCGATGATGGCATTGGGCTTGAAACCTGGTGATGAGGTGATTACGGCTTGTTTTACTTAT
>CALDTD010000107.1 GCA_937924345.1 uncultured Flavobacteriales bacterium
TAATGTTGTAAAAGTAAATACACCACCTAAGAAAGGATCCATACCAGTTATAAACATGTGGTGTCCCCAAACAATAAATGATAAAAAACCAATTGCAAGAATAGATCCAATCATAGCTCTATACCCAAAAATAGGCTTTCTTGCATTTGTAGAGATAACTTCTGATGAAATCCCTAATGCTGGTAATAATATTATATATACCTCAGGGTGTCCTAAAAACCAAAATAAATGTTCATATAAAATTGGACTCCCACCTGTTTGATCTAATGCTCCAGAAGATAAAGTAATATCGCTTAAGTAGAAGCTAGTTCCACCTAATCTATCCATCATTAGTAAAACCGAAGCTGATATTAAAACTGGGAATGATAATAGTCCTAAAATAGCAGTTACAAAGAATGTCCAAATTGTTAAAGGCAATCTAGTCATTCTCATACCTTTTGTTCTCAAGTTTAAAATTGTTACGATATAGTTTATACCACCCAATAATGAAGATGCTATAAAAACTGTCATAGACAATAACCAAAGCGTCATTCCTAAACCACTTCCAGATTGTGCTTCTTCTAAGGCACTTAGAGGTGGATAAATTGTCCAACCTGCCATTGCTGGTCCAGTTTCTACAAATAATGAGACAGTCATGATTATACTAGACAAAAAGAACAGCCAAAAAGAAATCATATTTAACAAACCTGATGCCATATCTCTAGCTCCAATTTGTAAGGGTATAAGTAGATTGGAAAAAGTTCCTGACAAACCTGCCGTTAATACAAAGAAAACCATAATAGTACCATGCATTGTTACTAAACCTAGATACATATTACTATCCAAGACTCCATCCGGAGCCCAATCTGAACCTAATATAGCTTCTAAAATTGGAAACTTTGTATCTGGCCAACCTAATTTTAATCGGAATAAACCAGATAAACCAATACCAATAATCCCCATAACAATTGCAGTAACTAAATACTGTTTACCAATCATTTTGTGATCCATAGAGAAAACATACTTCGAAAAGAAGTTTTCTTCATGGTGATGCGCATTTTCGTGATTTGCAGACATATATATATAAATTTTCTTTCTAACTAATATTATTTATTTTCAACAACTTCTGGAGCACCCCAATACTTAACAGTATCTCCATTTACTTGTGTTTGACTTTCTACCCAAGTTTTAAACTCATCCTCAGTTTCTACAATTACAGGCATTTGCATATTGTAGTGACTTGCACCACAAATTTTATTACACATTAAAACAAAATTAAAATCAACAATTTCATCTTCTTCGCCTAAACTTCTTCTACGCTCATTATGAATTTCATTAATTTTATGATAATGATCGATTACAAAATCTTCTAAACGCGCTTCTTTTGTAGTTTTGTTTGGAGTAAAAGTAAAATTTGTAATCATACCTGGAACAACGTTCATTTGCGCACGAAAATATGGAAACCAAGCACTATGAATAATATCCTTAGACCTAAACTGGAAGGTATAAGTCTGATCTTTAATTAAGTGTAACTCTTGAACTACAATATCGTTTTCAGCCATTTTGAAAACACTTGTTTCTATTCCTTTATCAATTCCGCCTTCTATTCTGTAACGTTGACGTTTTAAACTTTCAAGTTTATCTGTCATCTCTTTTACCTTATCATCGGGTAAAGTATATTCATTGCCAACTTTATTTTCACCAAGCTTAGTTTCTATATTAGAAATTTTCTTATCTATACTTGCATAAGCACCTTCGATAAAACCCTGGGTAATAACTCCTAAAGGATTTTCTCCAGTTATAAGTTTGTAATCAGCTCTTCCTAATTTATTATCTTCTCCTGCGTATCTTGCAGTCCACTTAAATTGTTCCCCATAAACTTCTATTATTGTTCCCTTTTCATCAGGATTCATAATATCAATCCAAGTCTTAAGTCCAGTAATTACGATAACAGCTAAAACTAATGAAGGAACAATCGTCCATAATAACTCTAATTTATTACTATGAGAAAAATATAAAGCTTTTCTATTTGGATCGTGTAGATACATTCTAATAAAAACAAATAAAATTGTGTTCGTTAAAAAGAATACTGGTAAGATTATCCACCAATTTAAAGTCAATAATGAATCAATTTTAAGACCATGAACGGAAGCAGCTTCACCCAATCCTCCATTACCATATTCAATCATCATCCAAATAATAGAACCAAAGAAAGCAATCATAAATACGATAAATAAATTACCGTTTAACTTATTCTCGCTTTTAGTAATCGTTTCCTCTACTTTACCTCCCTTCATTTTGGATGCAAGCTCATAAACTCTCACCAACTGTACTATTGCAATTGCTACAATTGCAATGACTAGAAATATTAATAACTTTTCCATCTCGTAACTATTTCTTTATTTCTTATTTAAAAGTATTTCTTTTAATTTGACAGCTTTCTTTTGGGCATTTACAATTTCTAAAACTGCAATGGCTGTAACACTAAATATTAACCCACTTAATAATATCATATCTAAAAATCGTGATGTTTACTTTCTTCTAAATAAGGGTGATTTTTCTGAACTAATGAAGCTTTTCCAAGTGACTTAAGTACCGTGAAGATAAACACACCTAAGCATAAAGAAAACATTCCAATTTCAAGTAATCCAAATGACCATTCATCATGTAATGTACCTGGCATAACCATCATAAATACATCAAACCAATGACCAATAAAAACGATTGTTCCAAAGAAAATTATAAATGGCCACGATCGCTTAACATCTCTTGCCATTAAAAAGACCATTGGAAGTACAAAGTTAAGTCCGAACATTGTAAAGTATAAATATTTATACTCAATTATTCTTTCCCAGTAATAAATAGTCTCTTCACCGATGTTTGAATACCAAATTAACATGAATTGAGAGAACCATAAATAACTCCACAAGAAACTTAAAGCGAACATCCATTTCGCCAAATCATGAATATGAGACATCTTTACAAGTTCTAAATGACCTAAACTCTTTAAGTAACCAGCAATCATAATAATCATTATGATACCTGTTAACCAAATTCCAGAGAATGTATACCATCCGAATAAAGTACTATACCAATGAATATCAATAGACATGATGAAATCCCAAGACATAGTAGACGAGAACACAGCAAAGAAAACTAAAAATATAGCAGCTCTTTTGTACATTGAATAATGTAGTTCTGTT
>CALDTD010000108.1 GCA_937924345.1 uncultured Flavobacteriales bacterium
CGTATTATCAGTTAATAAACCAAAAATAACTGGACGATCGTACTTTAAACTAACATCCATAATTCCTTGTGTTGTTCCATGACATACAAAATCGAAATGCTTTGTTTCTCCTTGTATTACACTTCCTAAACAGACTACACCATCTACATCTTTTGCTTCAAATAAATGTTGAGCACCTAAAGGTAACTCAAAAGAACCTGGCACAAACTGAACAATAATGTGTTCTTCTTTGGCTCCGTTTTCTTTTAAAGCAGTAATTGCACCATCTAATAACCCTTTAGTTATCTTCTCATTCCATTCTGAAACAACAATCCCGAATCGCATATTTGTTGCATCCGGGATTGAGTTAATGTCGTAATGTGATAAATTCTTTATCGCTGTAGCCATTGATTACTTTGCTATATTATAAATAGATTTTCCGTTTTTTGTAAGTGCCAAATATTTTTCAGCTTTCGCCAATTCTTTAGCAGTTGGATAATCAGCAATTAAACTTTCATAAACGCTTGCTGCTCCGCTGTAGTTTTCTAACAACTCCATTGTTTGAGCAGCTTTCATCATATACATTGGTGTAGTAAGCAAATTATCTCTATTCTTATACGCTTTTTCGTAATAACTTAAAGCATTTTTCTTGTCTCCTAATTCTAAATAAGCATCGCCTATCATTCCTAGAGCTTGAGTTCCCAAAATTTCATCATCAAAAGAAACATCTTTTAAAGCTTTAATAGCTTCGTTGTACTGACCGTTATTTAAATATGCAATTCCTAAATCATACTTAGCAATTTCTCCACCTGCATAATTCGACTTTGCTAAAGACTCTAACCCTTTATTACCATTAGCGTCCCCATTAATAGCTGTTGCGTAGTCTTCTTTGTCTAACAAGTAGTGCTCAGCCATATACATTGCTTCAACAGACTTAACATCTTTGGGTGCTACAATAAATTTCTTGTAAGCAAAGTAACCGCCGATTAACACAGCTATTCCTACTATTCCGATTAGGATAAATTTCCCTGGGCCTTTTAAGAAGTCTTCTCCTTGTTCTAAGATTCCACCTTCAACTATTTGTACTTCTTCTATTTCTTGTTCTGGCATTGTAATAATTTTTCAAAACGCAAAAATAAGTTTTTTATGTTAAGTCCTACATTATTGCTTATTTTTTTTTCGATTAATTGAAACGTTTTTTAGATTAAATTTCTTCTTCTTTATCACTCCCTCTGAAATGTTACGCAATTTCAAAATCTTTTATCGTTCAAAACTTATTCCTTTATAAAGTCTTAATTTCCTCAATTGATTGTTTATTTTTGTTTCATGTTCTTAACACATTTATCTCTTGTAAATTTTAAAAACTACACTGAAGCTTCGGTAGATCTTAACCCTTCTATCAATTGTTTTTTGGGTAATAATGGAGAAGGCAAGACTAATATTTTGGATGCAATTTATTACCTCTCTTACACGAAAGGATATTTTAATGCAATTGATAGTCAGAATATAAAATTTGGAGAACCTTTTTTTGTATCTCAAGGAGAGTTCCACCTCAACGATGAGAAAGCCACCGTTTATTGTGGAGTAAAGAAAGGAGCAAAAAAACAATTTAAATTCAACAAAAAAAACTATACTAAACTAGCAGAGCATATTGGTAAATTCCCAGTTGTGATAATTACTCCTTACGATAGTAACCTAATTTTAGAAGGCAGCGATACAAGAAGAAAGTTTTTAGATAGCTTAATTTCTCAATTCAACAAAAACTATCTCGAACATTTAATTGCCTATAACAAACTACTTACTAATAGAAATGCAACTTTGAAACAAATGGCAGAACGCCAGCAGTTTAATGCAGACTTGCTTTCTGTTATTGATATCCAATTAGTAGAAAAAGGAAATTATGTTCACCAAGAACGGCAACTATTCTTGAAAGAGTTTATCCCAGTTTTTAATCAGTTTTATGCAGAAATCTCTAATCAAAACGAAACGGTAGACCTTATTTATAACTCTGCTTTAAACGAAACTAGTTTTGAGACACTATTAAAAGAAAGCATCAACAAAGATAGGATGCTAACCTACACATCTAAAGGTATTCATAAAGATGATTTAGATTTTAAAATCAAACAAGATTATTCGTTAAAAAAGTTTGCATCCCAAGGGCAACAAAAATCTTTTTTAATTGCCTTAAAACTAGCACAGTTCGAATACATCAAACAAAAGAAAGGCTTCTCTCCTATTTTATTATTGGACGATATTTTTGATAAATTAGATGAAAATCGCGTTAATTATATCTTGCAAATGATTGCTAAAAATAAACTGGGACAAACATTTATTACCGATACCAGCCTTAGCAAAACACCCGAAATATTAGATAAACTAAACGTTGAATATAAGGCGTTTGAAGTAAAAAAAGGAGTTGTAAATACAATTTTAGCAGACTAAATCATGGCATATTACAACAACAACTATAAGCGACCAGCAAACCGAACTTCTAACGAAGAAAGTATAGACGACGTGGTAACTAAATTGCTTAAAGCCTATGGTTTAACAAAAAACTTTGACGAATACGAAGCCATTAATTCTTACAAGAAAATAATGGGAGAACCAATTGCCAAATACACGACCGACATTAAACTAAAAAACAAAAGAATGTACATTAAGCTTTCTTCTTCAGTAATTCGTGAAGAACTTTCTATGGGGAAATCTAAAATTATTAAAATGATTAATGAAGATTTAGGTAAAGTTGTGTTGTTGGAGATTGTTTTTATTTAGGCAAACCAAAATTTTAAACAAATGACAGAACTGGAAGTAATTAAAGACGATAATTTTAATCTAGGTAAAAGTTACCTTAAAGTAGTACTGATTTATTTGGGAATGGCCTTAGCAATCTCTTTAATACTTAGTAGAGGAAACATTACTCCCCCTGTAATATACACCTTTATAATTATAATTTTAACATTCACAATATCCTCACTGATTTTCAAGCCAATACATATCATCCATCTCCACCTAAAGGGTAAATACATTAAAATTAAATATAAAACTCTATTTGGAGAAAAAGTTCTAGAATTGAAACAAGCTGTAGTAACATCAGAGTTTAAATTAGCTATTGGTAATCGATCTGCACCAAGATTAGTAATTACCATAGCTCCTTATAGTGGAACTAATGTAAAAACACTGATACAGAGTGCTCAAGGAGAATGGAATCTCAAAGAAATGATGGAAGTTAATGAAAAAATTAAAAACATAAACAACTATCTAAAACATTAGTTTCTACCTAAAAAAAAACTTCAAATCCCATCAAACCCATTTCCTTCGATTACTTTTTGATTGACAAAATCGTAATGCGTTAATTTTCTGATATTATAATAAGAAAACCAATATAATGCTATTGTAGAATAATAAGAACGTATGGCTTCATCTCGTTCTTGCAAAGCACTATTGAAAGTAAAAATATCGCTCTTACCAATTAGGTATCGTTGTTTAGAAACTTCATAACGCTTTTTGGCAACCACCATCGCTTTTTCTGCAATAGTAACTTGTTTAGACATTATATTGAATCGTGAGGCTGTAATAAAAACCTCTTGTTCAAAATTCCGTTTATCTTGCTCTATTT
>CALDTD010000109.1 GCA_937924345.1 uncultured Flavobacteriales bacterium
TAAGTTCCAGCAGGTAAAGTTTCAGAGTTATTCGTAGAAAAGGTTAATCCATTATCAAAGCTATACATAAATGGAGCTGTTCCTCCCATTGTATTTATTTCGATTAGACCATCAGCATTTCCACAAGTTGGATTATTTATATTTAGCGTATAACTAAAATCGTTTGAGTTTGTTAAAATAATTGTGGTGTCTTCTGTACAACCTTCTGTTACGTCTGTTATAGATACAGTATAAGATCCAGAAGCTAAGTTCATTAAATCTTCATTGGTTCCATTTGCACCCCAATCGTAAGTGAAATTTCCAGAACCATTTGTAATAATTAAATCGATATCTCCATCCGAATTACCACAAGTAGCCTCATTTATTGTAGAATTCATATCAAAATTACAACAAGGAGATATAGATACTGTTACACTATCAGATATAGGAGCTACACAACCACTAGAATCTACTACAGTTAGCGTATAAGTTGTTTCTGTTGTTGGACAAACGCCAGGGTTAAACGTGTCTTCATCAGTCATATTTGCAGTAGGTGACCAAGAGAAGATTCCAGCTTCAATACTATCTTTATCGTTGAAAGTAATACTCCATCCATCTAGTTCCGCAATACCTCCTGAAGGACCAGAAAATTCAAATTTTAAATTCCAAGAACCATTTGTAGAACATCCGTTCAAATCAGAGAATGGCTCGTTTGGTGTCCAATTACCAGGTGTTGGAAAACTACCATTGTTTAAGTTGTTTCCACCTGAAGGAACAAAACAAACTTGGCTGTAGGGTCCATTTGCAATTCCGTTTGGAACAAGCTCTATAGAACAACCGTCTGGTGTGGTTAACGTAAGTGTAAAACTATCTTCATCTAATGCAGCAAAAGGAGTTCCACTAGATTCAAAATTATCGACACAAACACTTGTAATTAAACCTGGTACTATAGTTTGATGATTAACATTTTGAACATTGATGTTTGTTTCAGAAGAAACATTAAATGCTGATACAGTGTTATCAGGTTGTGCATTGGCATAGGTTTTACTTCCTCCTGGGTTAATCATAACGCCAGCTAATCCATCTAGATTTATACAATCTGAAGCACAAATAGAAGTATCGTTTCCAGCTTCTACGAAAAGTGTAGGTAATTTAATAGGAATGGTGATACTATCAATACATGTATTTGTTCCATTTGTAATTTGAGCGACATAAGTTGTTTCATTTGTTAAACAGACCTCATTAGGGTTTTCCCCTCCCGAAGATCCTATTGGGTAACTATAGTTATCATGCAACCAGGTTATTTCAGCATTAGGGTCATTTAATGTAATTTGAACGTTATCTATACCCCAGTGATCATATTGAGCTCCTGATACGTCGTCTTGATGCCAACGAATTAAAGTAGCAGTTGTTTGAGCAGCGGCTGGTAAATTATTACAATATTGATTCCAGCTCGTTAACATAGGATCATTTCCTCCATTTGGATCCCAATAATTAATATCCGTCCAAGTTGTTCCATTATCTATTGAATACTGCAGATAAACTCCCTCGTCTGATTCATCGGGTCCTTCACATGGGGAAGCATCACCTTGAATTGAATAACGCATTTCAAAACAAATGCTCCCTCCTAATGATAAATCTAAAGGGTTAGTAGTCATATCTCTTGGGTTTGTAGCATCATCTCCCATCCACATAAAATCTGTTCCGTCTGGTGCTGGAACCCCACAAGTATTATTCGCTAAAGTTACACTTTGCGTAAATTGCCAACCTTGAGGAGAACCGCTATTAAAATCTTCTCCAAATGCAACGTTTCCATCAATAGAACCAAATGCACTTAGTGTAACACAACGACCACAAAATACAGTATCTTCTGATGCTATTAAGTTTAAAGAACATTGACCGTGTAGGCTATTTGAAATAATTAGTAATAATATTATTCCTGATATTGTTTTGATAAAAAAGTTTTTATTCATTTTTCTAAACGCTTGATTTTGTGCAAATATAATAGATTTAAAATTATTCAAATGTAAATTGTGTTTAAGGATAAATTATAAGTGTTATTTACGTAGTATGGTTTAAAACTCATAAGCAATTCCAAGTTGAAAAGCTTGGGCTACGGTAAGGTGGGTTCTTAATAAAAAAGTGCTTTTTAAATTTGAAGTTATATAATAATGTATGTTTAATCTTTGAAATGATGGCCCGTACTCTTTAAACTCGTCATATATATAACCACCAACATCAATTCCAAGAATGAGTTGATTAAGTACCCATTCTTTTCCAACGAAAATACCAGCTTGGATTGGTGAGGATTCTGGTTGGTTAAACCAAACACTAGGATTGTAAGTTATATCAAGTCCACCGATATAATTTCTTTTTGCTCGTGTATTATAAACAGTGTAAAGATTTAAAGTATAGATAGGGTATTTTTTAAATTTATATTGAAAGGTTTCTCTAAATCCAGCTTTAAATCCTATGCCATAAGTCCATTTTTTTCTTCCAACTGTACTATTTTCTTTAGGAGTGCTAATAGCTTTTTTTTCTTTGTAGATCGAATAGCCAAGGTTTAAACTTAAAAAGTTAAGTCCTAAATTTGGAGCTTGACCAGAACCATTGGAGAAATGCGTTAGACCACCAGATAAGTAAAGTACATGACTATTAAATAAAATGTCTTTTTGTAAATGGAGAATTACATTAGAATTTAAATGGCTTCCAATAGCTATATTCTTATTGTTTGAATTTGGATTGAATATTTTTTGGACATAAGCAGCTCCAAAGCCAATTTTAAATTTAATTGTTGTGTCTTTTTCTGATAGTTTTAAAGTAGTAAAAGCATAAATTCCACCAATATTACCAATGTCAGATTGATTTCCTGAGTTAATAAAGTTGGCTCCAATACCAAACCCTGGACTTTTATTAGAATATTTTCCTAGAGAAATATCACTGAGAAATACTTTCTTCTGTGGTAAATGATTTATACGTTGTAAGTGCCCCAATAGTATACCTCCACCAATATTTCCATTTATTTTGTAATGGGAATACCCTTGGGCATAAGTAACTATGCTCAACAGTAAAAACGATATGACAGTATAAGTTTTAATACTCTAGCGCATTAAGTTAAAGAAACCAGAATAGTTTTCTTTACTAGATATTATATAATAGTAAGTTCCTTCAGAAAGTTTATTTCCACTATTTGTGGTTCCATCCCAATCGTTCTGATAGTTTTCTTCTTCGAATACTTTATTTCCCCAACGGTCAAAAATAGACAACGTAGTTTTTTCGACTATGTTTTTGATTATAAATAGCTCATTTTCCCCATCATTATTAGGGGTAAAAACATTTGGAGTAATTAAAGGTAAGTTTTCTTCAACAATAAAAATACTATCACAAAATTCTGCTGTACAATTGTAATTTGTACTTACAGTTTGGCAAATTTCATAATGGCCAGAATTTGAATAGGATATTATAGGGCTTTTACTGTTTGAAGTTACTCCATTTCCTAAATCGTAAGTCCATTCAGTTGCATTATTACTAGCTGTATTTGTAATCAAAAATGATTGGTCTGTAAAATAAGTGTTTGTATCGGTATTGAAACCTGGAGTGGGAAATCCAAATGAAGGAACCACTATGTTCATTGTATTTATACAGTTGTTTGCATCTGTAATCGTTAAGGTGTAATTCCCACCATTTAAATTAGCTAAATCAAGTTCTGTTGAATTATTGTTCCAATTGTAACTATATGGAGAAGAACCATCACTTATAATAATGTTTGCAATGGCTCCATTTATCTGTCCACAAGTTTCTGGAGTGATAAATATACTTGTTGTATCAATAGAGGGGCCAGATTCGTTATTGATCTCGTAAATAAAAGATGTATCAGTACAACCAAAGTTGTCTATTACAATTAGATTGTAATTTCCTGAAGTTAAATTTTGGATGTCGATTGTACTAGAATTTCCATTCCAATTATAAGTAAAAGGAGCAGATCCGTTTTGTATTTCAATTCCTGTTATTGCTCCATTTTGTTGATTACAATTTTCATTATTAAGTATTATGCTAGAACTATCAATTGTTGGTCCTAATTCGTTTAGAATCGAAAAAACACCAGCATTTAAACCACATCCATTTCCATCGGTGATAATTAACTCATAACTACCTGATTCTAGATTGTTAAGATCTAAAGTAGGAGAGGAGATCCCATTCCATTCATAAGATAAAGATTGTACACCTCCTATTGTATTTATTCCAGTAATACTTCCGTCACTTTGGTTACAATGTTCGTTTAACAATTGTAAATTAGAAGTGTCAATTGTAAAAGAAGAGTTGATTATTACATTCACCTCAATAGAAGTATTGCCAGGGCAAATTCCAACTATAAATGAAGTGTCACTTGTTATATTACCAGTGGTAAATGTAATACCATTTCCAACTATATTATAATCGTTATCATACCAAATTAAAGTTTCGTTAGCACCTAAAGAATTTGTTGTACTTGCTGTTAAAGTTGCTATTTCATTATAGCAAACTGTATCATTTTCAGCAAAAATATTATTTAAGTTATTGACATTGTTTGCAGTTATACCATTTCCTCCACTAGTTGCTCCATTAGAAGGGAACTCAGTTAAAGCGTTAGAATCTGTTGTCCCGTTTATTCCTCCATTATTATTTGAGGTAGCGCTATTGGCAGGAATAGAGATATAACCTCCACTTCCACCACCACCTGGCCCTTCAGCTTCGTTCATAGCTTGTATAAATAGTGCTCCACGTTCTAGGTCTTGATTACCTCCGTTTCCTCCATTAGTATTAAATGTAATAGTTCCAATGGAGTTTGTTG
>CALDTD010000110.1 GCA_937924345.1 uncultured Flavobacteriales bacterium
GTTTTAACAAAAACTCTTCTCCTTCGTTTGGTGTTTTAATCGACTGAAAAGAATCTTCCCCATACTTTTCATAATGTCCCGAACAAACATAAAGATCTTTATGACCAATATGCGGCGTAACAACAGGTTGATAACCAGCCTTTGTTTGCGTCTTCTTCATAAACTCAATCAAACGCTCACGCAAGGCTGCTCCTTTTGGCAACCACATTGGCAACCCTTGACCTACACGTTGAGAAAAAGTAAACAAATCTAACTCTTTACCAATCTTTCTATGATCTCTTTTCTTAGCTTCTTCTAATAAAACTAAATATTCTTTTAACTCTTTTGCTTTAGGAAATGTAATTCCATAAATACGCGTTAATTGCTTATTATTTTCATCTCCACGCCAATAAGCACCAGCTATACTCATTAACTTTACAGCCTTTATATATCCAGTATGCGGAATATGCGGCCCTCTACACAAGTCTGTAAATCCCCCTTGGGTATAAAATGTAATTTCTCCATCCGGTAAATCTTGCAATAACTCTAATTTATAAGGATCCGATTTTTCTTCAAAATATGCAATCGCATCAGCTTTAGAGATTTCTTTACGTGTAAATTCATTTTTTAATCGAGCAAGCTCAATCATTTTATCTTCTAACTTTTTCAAGTCTTTTTCCTGAATTTCGTAATCTCCAAAATCTACATCATAATAAAAACCATTCTCTATTGGAGGCCCAATTGCAAGCTTTACACCAGGGTAATAAAACTCTATTGCTTCCGCCATTAAGTGAGCAGAACTGTGCCACATTGTAGATTTACCACCCTTATCTTTCCAAGACAGTAAACTAACGGTCGAATCAGTCTCAATTGGCCTGGTCAAATCCCAAATTTCACCATTTACTTCTGCTGCAAGTACATTTCTTGCTAACCCCTCACTTATACTTTTGGCAACATCCCAAGCAGTTACTCCTGCCTCATAAGAACGTTGGCTACCATCTGGTAACGTAACATTTATCATTTCTACGATTTTTTTATTCGAACCACAAAAGTAATTATTTTTTTGCTCGGTAGTTCGTTTTATTCTAAACTGATTAACTGTATTTGGGCGTGCCCTATCGGTCGGGCTATACGCTGTATCTTTTTTTCCCAACTTCTACCTCCCCCAACTCAAAAAAAAGGATGCCACTTCTATCCCTCACGCATGTGAAGAGAATTTAATATTCGTTAGAAAATCTAAAGAACAAACTACAAGGAGTTATTGGCAACAGGAAGAGTTCCTTCGGTTTTCAAGTACTTTGTCAAAAGTTCTGACTCAAGTAAAGTTGGAGCGTAATTTTCGTGATCGGAGTCAATAAGAAAACAATGAATTTCAAGACTCGTATATGGAACAGAATTAAGGTAAGCATCTTTCTCATATTTAATTTTACTTTGCTCAGCAGTATTACTTTTTATTGGTCCATATCTAAAATAAAATCTAAGTTCTTTATCAAAAGAATGCTCACAAAAACGATAAGGAGTCCATCTTTTCGCTCTGCTTCGAAAAGAAGAAGCGTTAAACCTTAAACGCCCATCGCTCTTTTGTCTAGAAAATTTAGCCTCATTCCTATATATAGGAGTCTATTTTTCTCCCAAACGACATAAACTCCACTAGAATTTGGCCAAACAATTGGCTCATTTTTAGGTAAAATGACAACGAAATCGCCCGAATCTTCAAACTCTCTTCTTTTGGCGTTATAACACTCTATAAACGAAGCCTTTTCTTTCACAATCCAAAAAGCGTTTATTACTCTTCCAACACCAACTTATACCCTACTCCTTTTACCGTAGAAATATAATCGTCTCCTATTTTCTCTCTTAATTTACGAATATGAACATCTATAGTACGCTCTCCAACAACTGCATCATTACCCCAAACAGCTGCAAATATATTATCCCTAGTAAATACATTACCAGGTTTAGACAATAACAAACGTAACAATTCGAACTCTTTTTTAGGTAAAACAATTTCTTTTCCTTCGCACAACACTAAATAACGTGCAGCATCAATCGAAAGCTTTGAAGAAACAAACTCATTATTTTCTTTCACCTCTACCCTACGCAACAAAGCTTTCACCTTACTTACCAATACTCTTGGCTTTATTGGTTTTGTAATGTAATCATCTGCACCAGCTTCAAAGCCTGCAATCTGAGAATAATCCTCTCCTCTAGCCGTTAAGAATGCTATAACTACATTTTTTAAAGCATCTACTTTTCTTAACTCAATGCACGTTTCAACCCCGTCCATTTCAGGCATCATTACATCCAACAAAATTAAATCTGGTAGGAAAATTTTTGCAAGTTCTAATGCCTTTTTGCCATTATAAGCAACCTCTACTTCAAAGTCTTCTCGCTCAAGATTATATTTTATTAACTCTAAAATATCTGCTTCGTCATCGACTAAAAGAATTTTTTTGGACATAGTTTTACGTGATTTGTTTCAAAAATAAACATATATATCCTCATATTTAAGTTGGTAATAAAAAAAACAAGAACTTTCTCTGCTTTATTATCTTCTTTCCTTTGATAAATTCTAAAAAATATTAGTTTTACAAGTAAATAACTTTAATAATTTAAATTTAGCGAAATCGCTATAGTCACAGCGTATGAAAATTTGTTTTATCATGTACCCTTTGGCAGAAGTTGACCCAGTAAAAGATTCAACTTTAATTATTATTCAAGAATGCGTTAAACGTGGGCATACTGTTGCTTTATCTACACCGTCTGATTTGGCAATAAGAGATAGCTTAACCATGGCGCATAGCTTATTATTTGGTAAAGAGCAAAAAGACGTTTCGTCTCCAGAAGCATTGTACCACAATGCTAACCTAACCGAAGAAATGCTACCGCTAAAAGATTTTGACGTTATTTTTATGCGTGCAAATCCACCTATGGACCCTTTAGCATTAAACTTCTTAGATTCTATAAAAGATGACGTATTTTTAATTAATAGTATTAGTGGACTTAGAGAAGCTAATAATAAAATTTACACCGCATCTTATTCAGATCCAACGCGCGAGATGATTCCTGCTACTTATGTTTCTAAAAACATCAAATATTTAAAAGAGATTATAAAAGAGCACGATGGAGACAAATTAATCTTAAAACCACTAAATGGTTATGGCGGTAAAGGAGTAATTGTCTTGGAAAAGAGTGCCATGCAAAACATTAGTTCATTGCTCGACTTTTACATCAGTGGACAAGAAGGAAAACAATCGAATTATGTAATACTTCAAGACTACGTTGAAGGTGCAGAATTAGGAGATGTTCGTGTTTTAATGTTGCATGACGAACCTATTGGAGCAATAAGAAGAGTACCTGCAAAAGGAGATGCTCGTTCTAACTTATCTGCTGGAGGTCATGTTGTAAAACACGAATTAACCAAAGATGAAATAAGCTTGTGTAAAAACATCGGAGAAAAATTAGTTTCGGATGGAATTTATTTTTCAGGCTTAGATTTAATTGGCGGTAAACTAATTGAAGTAAATGTTTTAAGTCCAGGAGGAATTGGAGACA
>CALDTD010000111.1 GCA_937924345.1 uncultured Flavobacteriales bacterium
AGGAATGAAGCATTAATAAAATAGCTAATATGAGCGGGAAAATGCTTTTCATTATTTATACCTGATAGAATATAAAGTTTCCTTTAAAAGTTTAGCGTATTTCTCTTTTTCCTTTTGTTTGTAATTAGCCGTTACCCAATAACAAAAGTTTTCGGTCCCTGTTACAAAAACCACACGCTCTACAGGCAAGTTGTTAATCCTAAAAAGAAAAGTAAACAAATAGCCTTTTTCAACTTTTTCATGCGATAATAACTCAGCATTACCAATTGTGTAGTCTTTTTTTAGCATATTATCTACAAATGCCTGGTAAGACATTCTTTCGTCCTTTACTACACTTATGGAAGTTTGCGTTTTTTGGTCTAAAAAAGAAGAGTAATCTTCCATGAAAATATATCCAGCTGGCGGAGTAATGTGAGCGTCTACATATTGCAGATACAACTCTTCTCCATTCGTCATTACTTTTTCTTGAGACAATTTCGATTGACCAAAAGTGGTTAAACTAACTAACAATAAATAAATATATAGGTACACTTTCATTTTAATATAAATTAACAGCAAAAGCTGGTATAGTTTAGTAAATTTAATGTTTTTTGATTTAATTACAATTATTAAATTTTAAAACTGCATTTTAAACTAGTTTAATGATAAAAATTTGGCTTTTAACGATTGGGGCTTCGATTCTGTTAACCACTTGTGGATATTTTAAAAAAAGTGACACAGAACCTCTTCTATCGAGTATTGATGGAGAAGAATACTACAACACTATTGATGGAGAAATGAATACTAGGAAAGCATCACTCCTAATTTTAGAAGGTAAAGCTGACAGCGTAAATTTTGAGGTAAAAATAGATATTTTAGATAGTCTTGAGACCACCGACTCTATTTGGAGAAAAAGATATTTGTTAACCACAAATCAACTTCTTTCTGATTTGTATGAAGGAAATAAACAGCACATTGAACAAGTTCTATTTGCATTTTTACTACATTATCCAGAAGAATTAATTTCACATTTAAATGAAGATGGTTTTGTGATTGTTGACCTTTGGATGAATATTCTTGGAAAAGCCCTTGATAATGCAACACAACCAAAAGATATTACGTCGTTAAGTGTAGCTAACGCTGCAATTAAAAACTGCTTTGATTGCTCTAAAGAAAAACAAGAATTAATTGTTAACTTTATAAAAAGCCTAGAAAGGTTTGCTAAAAACCAATAATCAGTTCAAAGATAAATTGAATTAAAAAACATAATCTAACTTAGTAACATTGATAATTTCCTTACTTAAAAATAACTTTACAATACTTATTTTGGCAATGCTAATGCCATTGTTAAGTTTTGCTACACACAACCGTGGTGGAGAAATTACTTATGAGCATATTTCTGGATTAACTTATCGTTTTAAAATTACCACTTGCACGAATATAAATGACTCGAATGGGAATGGAACAGCACAAGCAGATAGAACCGAGCTTTTTATAACTTACGGAGATGGAGAAGGTGATACAATCTTTAGAGTTACTCCTGTTACCTCTATTCCTGGGTTTCAATTTCATCAAAAAAACGTTTACATCGGAACACACACCTTTGTTACATCTGGTTCTTACTTAATACAGGTTGAAGATCCGAACAGGAATGCCAACATTTTAAACATTTACCCAAATGGAGGGGGGACTTCGGACAATGTTGTTTTTGCACTTCAAACAAAACTCATAATTAACCCGTTTCTAGGTAATGGAGGAGCAAATAATTCTGTAACTTTTGATGATTGCCCCTGCCCTGCAATTGCTTGCGTTGGAAAAGAATATTGTTATAATCCCCAGGCAATCGATCCTGATGGAGATAGCCTATCTTATGAATTAGTTGCTCCGCTTGGTTTGAATGCTGAGCCACTTCCTATTCCTTCTGTGTATTTATTCCCAAACCAAGTTAACAATGGTGGAGGAACGATGAATATTGACCCAACAACAGGAACAATGTGTTGGGATAGTCCTCATTTAGTTGGAGAATTTAACTTTACAATTAAAATAACAGAGTGGAGGAATGGTTCCGAAGTTGGTTATGTGTATCGTGATGTACAATTAACGGTATTAAACAACTGTAATAACAACCCTCCAACCATAGATCCTGTAGACCCTGTTTGTGTTATTGCTGGAGAGACTATTCAATTTAACGTACAAGCAATAGATTCAGATATTAGTGACATTATTGATCTAACAGCATCTGGATCTCCACTTAGTTTAGCTAGTAATCCTGCAAGCTTTTCGACAATAGGTAATAATCCTGCTAATGGAACTTTTGTTTGGAATACGGATTGTTCAAATATAAAATTTGGATCATATCAAGTTTTATTTGCCGCACAAGATGATGGAAATCCTTCTTTTGCAGCTTATGAACAAGTTTCTATAAATATAACTCCTCCTCAATTGACAGGGTTAACCACTTCCGCTTTTGGGAATGGAGTTAACATTAATTGGAATACTTCAACATGTAACAATGCTGAAGGTTATCGAATTTACAGAACAACCAATCCTAATTTTACGATGCCAGATTGCTGCGAAAATCCAAATCCTGAAGATTTGGGGTTCGTTCAAGTTGGAGAAATTTTTGGAATTAATAATACGTCTTATTTTGACAACTCAAGTTTAACACTTGGAATAGATTATTGCTATGTAATTACAGCGTTTTATGCAACTGGACAAGTAGAAAGCTGCCCTTCGGACACAAGTTGTGCTAGGTTGCAAAAAGAAGTTCCAATAATGACCCATGTAACAGTTAACAATACAGAAACAAATAATGGTATAGATTCCTTAATTTGGTCTAAGCCTACAGAGTTAGACACAACTATTTTCCCTGGACCATATTTTTATAAAGTTTATCATGGAATATCAATTAACAATATCAACACATTGATTGGTGAAACAGCATCCTCTCAACTTTTATTTAATACTGACACAACTTTTACTCATAACAATATAAACACAGTAAGTAATCCTAATTTTTACAGGGTTGAATTATTTTACAATAATAACGGTGCAGATAGTTTGGTTGGAACTTCTAACAAAGCTGGCTCAGTATTTTTAGTTGCTACTCCTAATGACAACCAAATAACCCTTACATGGTCGGAAGATGTACCTTGGATAGACACTGCTTATGTAATTTATAGAAGTGATATGATTGGTTGCGTTTACTCGGAAATTGGCAGAACAAACGATCAAAACTTTATAGATACTGGCTTGGTAAATGGTCAGAACTATTGCTATTATGTAAAAAGTATTGGATACTATTCTTCACCTTCTATAATTAGCCCAATAGAAAATTTATCGCAGGAAGTATGTAGCTCTCCAATAGACTTAACACCACCTTGCCCTCCTCTATTATCTATAGAAGGTGATTGCTTAGAAGGGATTAATACTTTAACTTGGAATAATCCAAACAATAACTGCGCAGATGATGTTACACGTTATAATGTTTATTACACTCCTATTGAGGGGGATTCTATGACTTTAATTGCAAGCATAAACACAGCAAATGACACTACTTTTTTACACAATAACAATGGTTCAGTTGCAGGATGTTACGCAGTAACTGCGCTAGATTCTATTGTCTACAATAATGAAAGTGATACCAGTAATATCGTTTGCTTTGATAATTGCCCTATTTACTTTTTACCGAATGTTTTCACTCCAAATAAAGACGGTAAAAATGACCGTTTTGTTCCATTGAACCCTTATAGATATATTGAAAGTATTGACTTGGCTATTTATAACCGTTGGGGGCAAATTATTTTTGAAACTAAAGATCCTGCAATAAATTGGGATGGAATACATAAAAATTCTGGAGAACCAGTTCCGGCAGGAACCTATTATTACCTTTGTACCGTAAACACTATTCGCCTTTCTGGAATAGAGCCTGTTGAATTAAAAGGATTTTTTCAGTTGTTTAGAGATGATAATAGTGGAGAGTAGAATTAATATCTAAAATTAAATAATATCCAATCCAAAAATTGCTATTTATACTGTCGAGGGTTAAAGTAACCTACCCCAAAACCTTAGTTTCAAAAGACATTGGTAGTAAATCGTTTATAGACTTAAACACTAAAACTTCTTTTTCTCCTTTCAAAATTATTTCAATCGGAGAGTTTTGATTGCGCTCATACTCACTAATTACCTGACGACAAGAGCCACAAGGGGTCACAACTTCGTTATATGCTTCTTTAATCGACTTTGCAGTAATCGCAATCTTGTTAATCTTAGAATTTGGATAGTTTGCTTTGCAATAGAAAATAGCTACCCTTTCTGCACAGAGCGATGACGGAAAAGCTATATTTTCTTGGTTATTTCCTAAAACAATATCTCCGCAATTTAGCAATAAAGCAGCACCAACATAAAAATCTGAATAAACCGCATAGGCCTTATCTCTTATTTCCTCAGCTTTTTTAATTAAGGCTTGGTCTCCTTCAGAAAGCTCTGCTAACTTGAGGGACTTATATTGGATGGCAATTGTTTTATTTTCCATAATAGCCTTGCTAAATTAAAAAGTATTCGTTAATAACCTACCACTTTTGCTTTTTTTTAGCTGTTAATTTACCCTAACTTTCGAAAAAATAGAGAAAAATGAATTTAATGGTTTTATTAAACGGTTTTTTAGGGGTAGACTTTTATGATAACGACTTTGAAAAATTACTATTTAAGTTTGCTATTATGTTTGTCTTTGTATTTATTGTGGTAAGAGGCTTATACTTTCCCAAAGCAAAGAAAAAAGAATATGCTTTTTCATATATGATGCTAGGCATTGTAATTTTCTTTATCAGTTTTACACTAAAAAAATATGAACTGGGTACAGGAATGGCACTAGGACTTTTTGCCATTTTTGGAATTATACGTTACCGGACCGATACGATGCCTGTAAAGGAAATGACTTATCTATTTATTGTAATAGGAATTTCTGTTATGAATGCACTTGCAAATAAAAAAGTAAGTTACAGTGAAATACTTTTTACAAATGTTGTTATTGTTAT
The DNA here is from genome assembly GCA_937924345.1 of uncultured Flavobacteriales bacterium. Taxonomy (GTDB): domain Bacteria; phylum Bacteroidota; class Bacteroidia; order Flavobacteriales_D; family Parvicellaceae; genus S010-51. The sequence goes on from CALDTD010000111.1 coordinate 5,016, forward strand.
TGTTTCGTACTTATTAGAATTATTTTGGTTTAAAAACGAAGACCTAGAAAATATAAAACCAATTAAAGCAGAGCTAAAACAGGCTTTAATCTATAATAATATGGAATTGTTAAAACCAAATAAAAGAGTAGAGTTAGTAGAAGATTTAGAGGCTAAAACAGGGCTAATAATTAATAAAGTTAAAATTGATTTAATTAACTACAACGACAACACCGCTTCACTTACTCTATATTATAAGAATGAATTAGTTTTAAATAAAGAGTAAACCCTAACTCTTTTTAAAAAACTTAGATAACAACTCCTTTTTATCTATCTTTCCGTTTACAGTCATAGGAAATTGCTCTAAAAAGATAATATCAGCAGGAACCATATAGTGTGGCAACGTTTTTTCTAGTTCCTCTTTTAAATCATTTACTTCAACTTCGTAGTTGTTTACTAACTGAACAAAACTGATTACTTTCTTTGTAGAACCATTTCTTTTTAATGGTATAGTTTCAGCAATTAATACTCCCTTAACATTGTTTAAAGCTCCTGTTATTTCACTTAACTCTATTCTAAAGCCATGCAACTTTACCAAATCATCTTCTCGTCCATAAAAATAAAGCCAATCGTTTTCTAAATAACCTTGATCACCTGTTCTAAAAGCTCTTTGGTTGTTTATTGTTGTAAACTTTTTCTGATTTAAAACGGGATTGTTTACATAACCTACAGATACATTTGGCCCTACAATTATTATTTCTTTATTTTCAATTAGTATCTGTGCTCCTTCCTTAACTTTTCCAACGGGCAAAGGATCGTGATTCTCTACTATTTCTGGCGTAATTTCAACTACAGTTGTAGCCACAGTTGCTTCGGTTGGACCGTAAGAGTTAATGACTTTAGCAAAAGGATAGTTTTTGAGTAGTTTCTTTACCAATACATTTGGCAATACCTCACCACAAAACAAAAAGCTATGAATTGACTTAAACTTATCTGTATCTTTAATTCTAGCGTAAGTAAGCGCAAAAGAAGGAGTAGAAACCCAAACACTTGCTTTATATTGTTCTATTCTCTCCATAAGAATAGAAGGGTCTGAAGATTGCTGAGAACTATTTAGCATAATTGTAGCACCAAGATGACCAAAAGACATTACCTCGTACACTGATAAATCAAAGCTTAATAATGCTATATTGATAAAAACATCTAAAGACGTAAAATTAAAATCTTCACTCCCCATCCATTTTGTAAAAGACAGTACAGCTTCTGTAGAAATTTGTACTCCTTTTGGAGCTCCTGTACTACCAGAGGTAAAAATAATATAAACTATAGGATCTTCGTTTTTTATTGTTTCTAAGGTGTAATCTATCGCTTTAATATGTTTTACCTCATTGTCTCTTAGTTGAATTTGATTTACATTAAATTCTTCTAGATTACTATCTGTAGTATTGATAACAAGTTGACTACCTACAGTTTCTATTATCTTAGAAATACGTTCTGAAGGGTAAATCTTATCTACAGGTATATAAGGTATTTCTAATTTTATAAGCGCATAAAAAGCAACTAACATATCTGCTCGTTTATGTCCATAGACAATAACAGGAGCTTTTATAGTATTAATTCCTTCCTTAATAAAGAGTGCCACTAATTCATTTACCTTTTGACTAAATTCTAACCATGTCAATTCTGAATATTCTCCAATTACAGCTAATTTATTTGGCGCAATATCATATTCGATAAAATCTTTCTTCTTAAAACAAAACTTCATGACTTATATTAATTTTCCGCTAAAGATATAAATTGCAAAAGCAACAGAATTAATCATTAAAAATATAGAAATAAAACGAACATATTTTGGTGCTAACTTCCCAAAGAAAACATCTTTTTTTGTTTTCTTACATTTATAAACATAGTAATTATGTAATACAGAATAAATACCGAATAACATACCACTAACTATGTAGTGTAATTGAAAACCATTCCAAAACCCCATCAACGTAAACGTGCTCATTAAAGCAATATTTTGTCGTGTTATAGATTGGTATATTTTCTTTTTTGTAAAGTATTTAAAAATAGGCTTAAAAAAATAATTATTTAACCAATCTCCCAAACTCTTGTGCCATCTTTTCCAAAACTCTTTAGGGTTTACGGCTAAAAATGGTTTGTCAAAATTTATAGGAACATTTACGCCTAAAAAACTTCCAAAACTTATTGCCAATAAAGAGTATCCCGCAAAATCGAAAAACAGATAAAAGAGGTAAACATACATGTATTCTAAATGATAAATAAAAGATCCATCATTAATTAAATAGACTAATATTAGTCTTCTTATAGCTTCTGCAATTATAAATTTAAACAATAACCCTAAGATTAAATTATTCCAGCCTTTTATAAAACTCTTTGTATTCAACTGACTGTATCCAGCATCAACATCACGTTGAAACCTTCTAAATTCATCAATAGGTCCAATTAATAATGTAGGCGCAAATGCAGAGAAATTAAAAAAATCTACAATACTTATTTTTACATTGGTTACTTTTTCATCGATATAAAGCCCTATAACTTTAAAAACTACATAAGACAACCCTGCTATCTGAAAAATTTCTTTTATACCTAAAATAGTTTCTGAAATTCCTTCCAATACACTTACCGACTTCATAAAGAAAATAGGAACAGCTAACACCAACATTGGTAGCAGAACATTAGACCTTTGATAATACTTTCGTAGTAAAAACACACCTAAATACAAATAGGTTATCAACCCTATAAAATGAATTGGTTTGGG
>CALDTD010000112.1 GCA_937924345.1 uncultured Flavobacteriales bacterium
GTAGCCGTCATTGTTAACGTATCTACATTAGTTTTCAATGTTTTTAGTTTGTCTTTTACCGAAACACCAAACTTTTGTTCTTCGTCTATAATCAATAAGCCCAAATCTTTAAACTTAATGTCTTTTCCTGCTAATCGGTGCGTTCCTATTATAATATCGACTTTTCCTTCGGCTACATTTTTTAAAGTCTCTTTGTTTTTGCCTGCAGACTTAAATCGATTTACATAATCTACAGTACAAGGGAAGTTTTTTAACCGTTCGGAAAATGTTTTATAATGCTGATAAGCTAAAACTGTGGTGGGAACTAAAATGGCGACCTGTTTATTGTCTGCTACAGCTTTAAATGCAGCTCTAATTGCAATTTCTGTCTTTCCAAACCCTACATCTCCACAAACTAATCGATCCATTGGAGATTCCGACTCCATGTCTTGTTTTACAGCTATTGTTGTAGCCAGTTGGTCTGGTGTGTCTTCATATATAAAAGAAGCTTCCAATTCGTTTTGTAGATAAGAATCTGGTGCAAATGCAAAACCTTTACTGGCTTTTCTTTTGGCGTATAGTTGAATTAAATCAAACGCCATTTCTTTAATCCTAGATTTCGCTTTTTTCTTGGCTGCAGCCCAAGCAGGGGAACCTAGTTTGTTTAATGTAGGTTGATTTCCGTCTTTCCCTGTGAATTTAGAAATACGGTGTAGGGAGTGAATGCTCACATATAAAATATCTCCACCTTTATAAACCAAACGAATGGCTTCTTGCATCTTTCCGTTTGTGTCAATTTTTTCTAATCCGGAAAATTCTCCAACTCCGTGGTCAATATGCACTACAAAGTCTCCTTTTTGTAGGTTGTAAATTTCTTTTAGGGTAAATGCTTGTTTTGATTTTTTGTAGCCTTCCTTTAGCTTAAAGCGATGGTAACGCTCAAATATTTGATGGTCGGTGTAACAGGCAATTTTTAAATCTTTATCAATAAAACCTTCGTGTAGCGCAATTTGGATCGGAAAGTAACTGACTTCTTGACCAATGTCTGCAAATATTTTACTTAGCCGTTCTAGTTGAGTCGGATTGTCTGAAACTATGATGTTGATATAATCGTTTGCAGTATTATGATTTAAAGCTTCAATTAGTAAATCAAAATTCTTATTGAAAGGAGGTTGAGGTTTTATACTATAATCTAATTCTAAGTTAGCATCAAAATAAAAGCGTTCTCCAAATTCTACTAGAGCATGTTTCGTTAGTTGCTGTTCAAAATCTACTGGCGCAAGGTATAATTGCAATGGCGAGAGTCTTTTTACACTCGAATCTAATTGGTTGTAGGTGTAATTTGCTTTATCAAAACCTTTTACAATTTTGTCTTTAGCATAATCAAAATCTTTTATCCAAATTTTTGTGTCTGCTGGAATATAGGATAAGAATGAAGTCCGACTTTCTTCCAACATTTTTTTATTTACGTTAGGAACAATTGCTACTTTTTTTAAGGTTTCTATCGAGAGTTGATCTTCGGGATTAAAAATTCGAATAGACTCTAAATCGTCTCCAAAAAACTCTAAACGGTAAGGTAAATCATTCGAAAAAGAATAAATATCTACAATGTCTCCTCTTACAGCAAATTGTCCAGGTTCAAAAACATAATCAACCTTTTCAAAGTCATGTTCTATTAGTAATTCATTTATAAAATCAATTTCGTACTCAACTCCTACAGCTAGTTCTAGTGTGTTTTTTTCGAATTCTTTTTTGGTAACTACATTTTCGATTATGGCTTCTGGATACGTCACCAACAAAATATTTTTACGTTTTTTACGAACAGTGTCTAAAACCTCAGTTCTTTGTATTACGTTGGCATTGTCTATAGCTTCTATTTGGTAAGGCCTTTTATATGATGCTGGGTAAAACAGTAGCGAAAGACCTTTATCTTCTTTTGTAATGTTCTCCAGGTTATTAAAAAAGTAGGCCGCTTCTTCTTTGTCTCTTAATACATATAAATAATTTCCATTTTCTACAGCTGTAACCGAACTGGCAATTAGTGCATCTACAGATCCCGCTAATCCTTTTAGGTGAACCCTAGCACCTTTTTGTTGTAATGCTTCTCCTATTTGAATCGTTTGATGCGATTCGTTGTAGATTTTCTTAAGTTGTGATAAATTCAAGTTGTACTCGTTTAAAATTAGAAGCTAAATTATAATTGTCGCCTTTTAGCCAAAAACAAATTTAATTATTTTGCTGAATAGCACTTATATTATTTGAATGATTAAGAATCCTTAACAAGTTTTCTTCGTTATAATATAGAGTTAAGAATAAAGATATTTTGCTTAGGTTGAGTTTTGAAAGTTTATTCTTTAAGTTAAAACGACACTTATTAAAGATATTCAGTTATTCAGCTTCAGCAGCATCTTATAAATTCTCTATATTTGTAAGGAATAAAATCTGTATCAAAATGACTAAAATTAGTACAAATAAAGCACCAAAACCTGTAGGTTTATATCCGCATGCACGTAAAGTTGGAAATCTATTATTTCTTTCGGGAGTAGGACCAAGAGTAGCAGGTTCTGACGGTTCAGATTCTGTAGTTCCAGGGTTGGAATTAGACAAGAATGGTAATTTTAAGCAATTCGATTTTGAAGCGCAATGCAGAGCAGTGTTCGACAATGTAAAAGTAATTTTAGAAGAGTCTGGTTCTAGTTGGGATAAGTTGGTAGATGTTACGGTTTTTCTAGTCAATATGAAACGAGATTTTCATACTTACAATCGTGTTTATGCAGAATATTTTAAAGATAATCAACCCTGCAGAACAACAATGGAGATAAATGCTTTACCAACTCCTATTGCTATTGAGTTGAAGTGTATTGCTGAGGATTAAGCTTTAGCGAGTTTTTGATAAAGAAAGTGTTTTTTTATCAAAAACATTCAATAGTTACTTTCTACTTCCATAATTGGCAATAGTCTTTGTATGTTCTTAATTGATGGGACTTCATACTTTGGGCTGTATCTCTGTCTTTTATAGCATTAATTGTGTCTCCTAGAATGAAACTCATTGCTCCACGTTCATAAAAAGCATTACTTAGGTATTCATATTTTCTTGATGTATCAAGTAAAATAACTTTATTAAAATCTTCAAAAGCTTCTTTATGCTTTCTCATTTTTTTTCGACAACTACCTCTTCCGAAGTGAAATCCGATGTCATTTTGAAACTTATTTACACCTAATGAATATATTCTTTCAGCATTTTCATTGTCACTATTGAAGAATAAATAGCTTAAAGATAGCCAGTAGTAAACCTCTCTTTCATAAAACCCTTTTTCAATTGATTTCTCAAATTGACTTATAGCTTTTTTAAGTTCTTCTTGATCGTAATAGTCGCCATGATCAGATGATTCAAAATGAGTTAAGCCATTTTTATAAAGTTGCTCTCCTGTTTGGTTATTCAAACAACTAACAAAGAAAAGTAACGTTACCCAATAATATAATATGTGAAATATATTTTTATTAATCCTCACTAAATTTTTACTAGACAAGCATTCTTTACCTTAACCTATCCATGGACTTTACCAGTTTTTCATCGGCTTTTATACCTCTGTTTGCCAAAAACTGAAATGCTAAAGCTGCAACGGGTAAAAACATTCCTACTCCATAAGAAATAGCTGTGGGCATTAAGCCAAGTTTTTTTGTTGTTGCGTCAGAATCAATAGAAATAAAGATTAGCGTAATAATTATGATTAAATAATTGATTTTACCCAATTGTAATTG
>CALDTD010000113.1 GCA_937924345.1 uncultured Flavobacteriales bacterium
GTTAATGAACTTCTCTGCTAATATGTTGGGATTAGACAATGCTGCAACACCAATGGGATTAAAAGCAATGGGAGAATTGCAAGAGCTAAACCCAGATAAAGATACAGCTTCCAATGCCCAAATTATGTTTTTGGTGTTAAATACTTCTGGTTTAACGTTGATTCCAATCACGGTAATGAATTATAGAAGTCAGTTTGGAGCAGCAAACCCTTCTGATGTTTTTATTCCGATTTTAATTGCTACTTTTTTTGCTTCATTAATAGGCTTGGTAACTGTTGCTATTTATCAAAAAATAAATTTATTTAATAAAGTTGTTTTAGCATATCTAGGTGGTATGACCGCCTTTATTTCTGCAATGATTTGGTATTTCTCTAGTCTTTCTAAAGAAGAATTAGTCAGTCAATCCTCGTTATTGAGTAATGTTATTCTCTTTTCAATTATTATTGTTTTTATTTTGATGGGAGTGCGCAAGAAAATAAATGTTTATGATGCGTTTATAGAAGGGGCTAAAGAAGGTTTTAGTATCGCTGTAAAGATTATTCCGTTTTTAGTAGCTGTTTTAGTTTCTATCGGAGTTTTTAGAGCTTCGGGAGCAATGGACTTTTTTATAGAAGGACTTGGTTTAATTTTTTCTACTGTTTTTTATGATGTAGAATTTGTTAAGGGATTGCCAACTGCATTTATGAAGCCGCTTAGTGGCTCAGGTGCAAGAGGTTTAATGCTAGAGTCTTTCGAGCATTATGGAGTCGATAGTTTTGTTGGTAAGCTCACATCTACTTTACAAGGAGCAACTGATACTACGTTTTATATTATAGCTGTATATTTTGGAGCGGTAAAAATTAAGAATACACGCTATGCTATTAAAGCGGGATTGTTAGCTGATTTTTCAGGGATTATTGCTGGTATTGTTGTGGCATATTTATTTTTTGGAGGAGCTACAAATACATTAACGAACACAGAAACAGTAACTCAGTTTGCGACACATTGGACGAATAACAATATTTAAGAAAGTAATTTACTAGTTGGGGAGGATATTAAAGTTTTTAATAATCGTTTCGATACTTTAGCAACAAATAAAGAAGAGTTCACAGCTTCATTCTTGATAAAAGATTCAATTAAAAATACAGCTAGAGAGATTAAGCTGGTAAAGACAATTAAAGTTGAGGGAGAAAAAAGAGTGCTGTTAAAATTAAAGTCTTCAAACTTATCAGTAACACAAAATTACTTGTTTGAGGTTAAGAACGGGAAAGTAGAAGCGATAGAAGTATTAGAATAAATACTTTATTTAGAAGCTAAATTACTTTTCGAGTAGCGCTTTATAAAGGTTTGAAACATCCTTAGCTAATCTCTTATAATGAAATTGATCAAAAACATGATTTCCGTTTTTACTCATTTTTGCTCTCAATTCTTCGTCTTCTATTAGGTTTAATAAATTTTTTGTAAAAGACTTTGCGTCTCCAACTGCGCTTAAGAATGCAGTTTCATTTACTTTAACTACATTTTCTATTCCACCAACATTAGTACTTACAATTGGCTTTCCGGATGCTTGAGCTTCAATAAGACTAACTGGCGTCCCCTCATTTTTAGATGTTAACGCGATTATGTCCAGACCTGAGTTTACGATGTCTATATCTTTTTGCCAGCTTGTAAATGTAATTAGTTTTTGATTGTCAGCTTCAGTTAGTGAGTAAGTAATATTTATTTCATCACAATAATCGAGTAAATCTTGTTTTAGTTCTCCATCTCCAATAATGAAAAAGCGTACTTTTTTTGTCGTTTGTTGTTGGATGTTTTTAGCAACAGCTAAAAAGAAATGATGATCTTTTATTGGAACTAATCTACCGACAATTCCAATAGAAATAGTATCATTAGAAATATTCCAATTATTTCTAAACTGAATTCGTTTTTCGATTTTATTCTCTTTAAATCGATCTAAGTCAAACCCTAGGGGAACAACAGAAATTTTATCTTTTGTACAGATATTGTGTATTTCTGATAATTCTTCTTTTTGGATAGCGCTAATTGCTATAATAGAGTTTGACTGCTTTGCTAAATAACGTTCTATTTTTTTGTAAATCTTTGTTTTTACTTTTCCAAAATAAGAATGAAAAACATGACCATGAAAGGTGTGGATAATTACAGGGACTTTCATGTTTTTAGCAGCTAATCTTCCTATTGCACCAGCTTTAGAGGCATGTGTGTGTACAATGTCTGGTTTAAAATCAGCAATTATTTGTTTGATTTTATTGTAGGCTATTCGATCGTTTTTAAAATTAATTTCCCGTTTCATTTCAGGAATAATAATAGGTTCTAGTCCTAACTTAGTTAATATAAATTCGGAGCTGTCTTCTGATTCGTCTTTTTGACCACCAACCAAAAGAGTTTCAAAGTCACTGTCTAAATATTTAGACAAGTAGGCTGCATTGTAGGTTGGTCCACCTATATTAAAACGATTAATTATTCTTAAAACTTTTGGCATAGTAAATCTATTACAGCTTTAAATGGTTTATGGTGTAGTCACTTCTAGTGATTTTTCGATTAAAATGAGAAAAATCGTGTCGATAACGTGACCCAACATATCTTTTTGTTAATTTTTCGATACCAAAGTTAAGTTTTACCTTCACTAAAGCCGTTATAAAAGTCTTAAAATATAGCTTAGTTCAATTATATTTGAATTTAGATACACAAAAAGATGTTTAAAATAAAAAAAGAACAAAAAAATGTTGTATCATTGCATCCCGAATATAGAAACAGACAATCAGATTATAGGTCATGGATATTATTA
>CALDTD010000114.1 GCA_937924345.1 uncultured Flavobacteriales bacterium
TCAATTGATGAATGAGTGAAATAGTATTCTGTATGAGTGAAGTCTTTTTATTATGAATAAAGTATTGAATTATTAGATTTTAGTTTATTTTTTTTAACTTAATATTGTAGTGTTATGCTTAAAATAGCTTTGTACATTCTATTTGTAACTCCTGTTTTAATTCTAAGTCAGAATGAGGTAGAAGTAATTTATTCTAAAAAAGAAGTTAGAAAACAACTCTCTTTAGCTGATAGTATTTTTGATTATAATAACAACCAAGCCTTTGCTATAGTTAATAAAACTTTAAATCATTCGATTTTAAATTCGGATAAGAGAGAAGAAGCTTTATGTTATAAGAAATTAGGAGAGTTTTATATCAAAAAAAAGAACTATAAAGAAGCCACTAAGCACTTAGATATAGCTATCAACTACATAGAGTTATTTGGCTCTAAAGAGGAATTGATAAAACTTTATAAGCTTTCTGCAGAAAATTTTGAAAAGATAAACGAACTAGAAAATGCAATATCAAGATACATTAGTTTGAAAAATGAATTGATTGGGCAAGGTAAAATGATCGAAGCAATTCATTTTAAAATTAAAGTAGGTTACTTATTCTTAAAACAAGGCAATATAGAAGATGCTAAAATATATTTTGATTACAGTTACTTGTATTCAGATGAAGAAGGTAGCTACAAACAAATGATCGAATCCTTAATTGGTTTGGGAAAAATAGAAGAATATTTAGGGAATAGATATGAGTCGAAACTAGTTTACAAAAAAGCCTTGTACTTGTCTAAAGAAAATAATTACAAAGAATTAATTAAGAAACTAAAAGGATTATTAAAAGAGTCGGTTTTAGTTCCCGAAACTTTAAAAGACTCTATAAACGAAGAGTTTTACAAGAAATCTTTAGCCAGTATTTCTGAAAAAGTGGAACAATTAGAGCAAGAACGGGAACAGAAAAAAGCAGAAATTAATTACTTAAAAAAAGAACAAGATCTCAATACAAAAGAAATACAGTTACTAAAGAAAGAAAAACAATTAGACCTAGCTAAAGTAAAGCAACAAAGAAAAAGAACAACTTACTTATTTATTGTAATAGCCATAATATTAGGGTTATCTTTTTTCTTATTTAGGTCTATTTATCAGAAACAGAAAGCCTATAAAACTTTAGAATTAAAATCTTTACGGATTCAAATGAACCCTCATTTTATATTTAATTCTCTAAACGCTGTAAATAGTTATATTTCGAAAAATGATGAACGATCAGCTAATCGGTTTTTAACACGTTTTTCGTCACTTATGCGAGAAGTAATGGAAAGCTCTAAAAAGGAGTTTGTATCGCTTTCTGAAGAGCTTAACATGTTACAAAACTATACTACTTTGGAGCATAGTCGTTTTAAAGATAAGTTTGATTATCAGTTTAATATTAATAAGAGTATTTTACTGGATGATTTTGTTATACCTCCTATGTTAATACAGCCATATATAGAAAACTCAATTTGGCATGGATTAAGGTATAAAAAACAAAAGGGAAAGCTAATCATTTCAGTAAATCAGACAGAAACAAGCATTATAATAGAGATTGAAGATAATGGAATAGGAAGAATAGCATCTGAGAAAGCTAAAACAAAAAATCAAAAACAACATCAGTCTACAGGAATGGATAACATCAGTTCTAGAATAGATTTGATCAACAAATTATATAAATCAAATATTAAAGTAGAAATTACCGACTTTGAAGAACCTAATTCAGGAACAAAAGTTAACCTTTCCTTAGATAAAAATACTAGAATAAATTAAGTGATCAATCAATGAAAGCAATAATAATAGATGACGAGGAAGAAGGAAGAGTTACATTAAACAATTATGTAGGTCGTTATTGTAATCAAGTGAAGGTAATGGATATGGTTGATTCCGTAGAGAAAGCTATAAAGTCGATTGCTAAACATTCACCAGATTTAATTTTCTTAGATATTGAAATGCCTTATGGTAATGCTTTCGATTTATTGGAATTTTTTGATGAAATAAACTTTGAAGTAATATTTGTAACAGCCTATAAAGAATATGCTATTCAAGCTCTTAACCTTAGTGCTTCTTACTATTTATTGAAACCCATAAACATTGATGAACTTATATTAGCTATAGATAAAGTTTATAAAGAATATAATAATAAATCTGAGAACTATAATTCTAAGATTCTATTAAATAACTTACAATCAAGTAAGAAAGAAAATAAGAAATTAGTTTTGCCTCAATCAAACGGTTTTGAAGTTGTTTCAATAGCTGAAATTATTCGAATAGAAGCAGATAATAATTATTCAAAGTTCTACTTTATTAAGTCTAATCCATTATTAATATCTAAAACATTAAAATACTACGAAGAAGCTTTAAATGATTTTGGCTTCGTAAGGGTTCATAAATCGCATTTGGTAAACTTAGAATATATTAAAAGATATACCAAAGGTAAAACAGGTGCATTAGAAATGGTTGATGGAAGCAGTGTTGATGTTTCTTCCTCAAAAAAAACTGATTTGATATCAAGATTAACTTAATTCTCCCAAGTTAAATCTAAGTCCCAACCTGCTTTTAAATCTATTTTATCTTCAAATAATTTTACAAGTTCAGGTTCTCTTCTGTTAAGGTAATCTCCAGCATCCCAAATGCCATTTTTATTTACATCTTCTATTACCTTTAACTGATAATTCCCTGGAAGTAAATTTTTATAATTAAGCATTTCGGACACTCCTGTAATTATTGACTCTTCTATTACTTCTCCTTTTTGTAATAACTGAATAATATGCTGATCTTTTACAGACTCTTTTTTGTAGCGAACAATTAAGTTTCCGTATTGATTTTGAGGTCTAATTTGAAATAAAAGCTTAATCGTATCATTAGTTCTCCCATAATTATCTATAACAGCATTAGGAAATAACGACAATGTATAATCAACATCTTCATTAAAATTTGCCTTTAAATAAAGTTTCTCTCTCTCAGTTTCTAGTTTAAATGGTATTAAAACCGAATCCTCATTCATTAATTTTATTAAATTGCTGTCTACCTGTTTAATTGGAGCTCGAAAAGTGAGGTTTACTGGATCGTAATAAGGTAAATTCTCAATTGTATTGGTCGTAAACTTTAATGTAGAATCTCTTTTCTTTTTAGGTTTTCGCAACTTTAAATTAATCGTATCTAACTCTTGACTTTCAATTCCTAAAGTTAGGTTTAATTGAGTAACCGAATCAATATTATTAACCCAAAAAACTATACTATCAGTATTTGTAAAGGTTTTAAAAATTGTACTATCAAAAAACTGATTATCAAGTAGATTTATTACAGTTTCTTTACTCTTTTTTTCTAATAATAAATTAATTCTACCTGGATAGTAATACTTTTTCTCTTTTACTCTATTTCCTGTTTTTAGTTCGGTAAATAGAGAAAGAGTAATAGGTTGCTTTAATGTATCATATTTTACAGAAATCATCGTATCTAAAAATGCTATCCCATCAGAAAAAGGATTATACTTTAAGTTACTATTTACATCACTTAAGGCAACTAGGTTATACTTTCCTTCTTTTAAATTTTTAAATTTAAAACTCCCATTACTATTTGTTTGCCCAAAATAATAAGGTTTTTCATTAATAGCTGTTGAGTCTTCATTACTAAGGTACAACCCTACTAAAATATTTTCCTTTGGTTCTTTTGTAAATGCATCAAACACAAAACCATTTAATGTAAGAGAGTCAATTTCGTTACCGGTAGAAAAAACATAATTAAAACCAGATAACTTATTCCCCTCAGTAATGTCACTTATGCAATTTCCAAAGTTGATGATATAAGTCGTGTTTTCATCTAACTCATTCTTAAGTTCAACAAGAACTTTTTTACCTTTTACAGTATATTTTGGTTTCTCAGCTAAAGCAGGAGTAATGACTATATTCTGATTAGGCTTATCTAATCGAATAAATTCGTCGAAAGCTATTTCTATTTCTGGAGCATTAAAATTTGTAGAATTATTTTTAGGAAAAGTCTTACTCTCAATAATTTCAGGAGGATTTATATCCTTTTCTCCGCCAGAAAGACCAGACTGTGTAGCACAACCAATAAAAATAACAGATAAAGATATAAATACGATTAACTTCAAAACATTTGGTTTATAAATTCTACAATCGTTTCTAACCCTTTTTTATCCGCTTCCTCAAAATTATTTAACTTTTCGGAGTCAACGTCTAAAACGCCTATACAAGTCCCTTCATTATTTCTAATCGGCAACACAATTTCTGACTGAGTTAAACTACTACAAGCGATATGACCTTCAAATAAATTAACATTAGGAACAACTATCGTTTCATTTCTTTCCCAAGCGCTTCCGCAAACTCCCTTTCCTTTTTTTATTCGAGTACAAGCTAAAGGACCTTGGAAAGTCCCTAAAACTAGCTCGTCATTTTTAACAAAGTAAAAACCAACCCAAAACCAGTTCATTTCATACTTTAAAAGCGCACAAATGTTACCCAAATTCGCAATTAATTCGTTCTCCCCAACCGTTAAGGCTTTAATCTGCTCCAATAACTCTTTATAAACTATAGCTTTAGGATTAGAATGGTCTATGTTTTTTGATAATTGCAAAAGTGTCTTTATTTAATCGCTGTGTTTTGAAAATAGTCTATAATTGCTTCTCTCATTAAATCTTCCTGTTCTTTTTCAGTTAAATTCGGCAGCTCTTCTTTTTGTTCAAAATGTGGCCAACCATCTTTATCTCTACCCTCAAAAGTGTAATAACCATAAGGTTCCAGTAACGAGCAAATTGCAATATGCATAACTTCTAACTTTTGATCCTTAGTTAGGTCTACATACCCTTTATTTAATTCTTGTAACCCTAGAATAAAAAGAATCGATTGCATATCTAACTCCTCGCCAAAATGTTTAGAAGCAATAGAAACTGTTTCTCGCCAAGATTTTTCTAACTCAAAATTCATATAATACAAATTTAAAAACAAAAAAGGAGAACCAATCTAAATCAGCTCTCCTTTAAATATATTATATCACGAATAAATTACGGCTTGTTTACCGTTTCTTCATTTCTTTCTTCTTCTTCAATTTTTATAATACCCAAAATGTCTCCATCAACTTCGATATCCAAAACAGCTAATCCTGCTTGTCCAGATTTAAATTCTTCGGTATAATTAAAGTTTGCTTTACCAGAAGCATCTGTAGTTGCTTCTTTGTCTAACCTTAAGTCAGTCCCTAAAGAATCTGATGCAAATTTATAATACAGTTTTACTTCAGCACCAGGAACAGGAGCATTTGCAGCATCTAAAACAGTAATAACTGCAGTTGTTTCTTCTTCTTTATAACAAGAGGAGATTACTCCTGAAAGAATAATTAGCCCAAGGAATAAAATTGAATTTCTAAGAACAGTTTTCATAATATGATTTTTTTTTAAAGGTCTTTTACTACAAATTCCTTTTCTTTGTAGCTAAGCAAAGTTATAAATATATTTATATATGTTACCAACAAGTTATTTAAAACTCATTTTCTTTTCTGCAATTATAACGTCGCTAAGTGCATGTGGGTTGCGTAAAAAAGCAAATAAAACAGAAAAAACAAGCAAAATAAAAACAGTTGAACCAGTTAAAACAGTTGAAGAACCGAATATTAAAGCCCCAAAATTGGTTATTCCAAAACTCATCGAAATGAATACTACAATGGGAGCAATAACAGTTAGACTTTATGAAGGAACCCCTTTACACCAAGAAAATTTTGCTAAACTAATAGATAAGAATTATTACGATGGCTTACTTTTTCATAGAGTAATTAAAGACTTTATGATTCAAGGTGGAGATCCAGCTTCTAAAAACGCAACTCAAGGCGTTCGACTTGGAAATGGAGGGCCAGGATATACTATCCCTGCAGAAATCTCTCAAGAATATTTTCATAAAAAAGGAGCATTGTGCGCAGCTAGACAAGGAGATAATGTTAACCCGGAAAAACGTTCAAGTGGGTCTC
>CALDTD010000115.1 GCA_937924345.1 uncultured Flavobacteriales bacterium
GTTGGAAGGATTAATAACCTCTAAAACTAAAGCGATAGTTCCAGTACATTATGCTGGTATGGCATGTGATATGGATGAAATTATGCGTTTAGCAAAACAGTATAATTTGTTTGTTATCGAAGATGCTGCGCAAGCAATAGATTCTTTTTATAAAGGAAAACCTTTAGGAAGTTTTGGGCATTTGGCTACATTCTCTTTTCACGAGACTAAAAATATCATTAGTGGAGAAGGAGGAATGTTGGTTGTAAATGATGAAAAATTATTTGAACGAGCAGAAATTATCTGGGAGAAAGGAACCAATCGTTCAGCCTTTTTTAGAGGAGAAGTCAATAAGTACGGTTGGGTAGATGTTGGATCATCATTTTTACCATCAGAAGTTGTAGCAGCTTTTTTGTATGCGCAGTTAGAAAACTTAGACGATATTCAAAATAGAAGAAAAGAAATTTGGAATACTTATTTTGAAGAGTTGAAAGGTATTGAGAAAGACAGAAAGCTAAAACTACCTATAATTCCAGAAGGAGCAACTAATAATGCGCATATGTTTTATGTGTTGTGTAAAAGCTTTGAAGAAAGAGCGGAGTTGATAGCCCACTTAAAGTCTAAAGAAATAATGTCTGTATTTCACTATTTAAGTTTAGAGAAGAGTCCTTTTTACGAAGAAAAACACGATGGTAGAGCATTACCAATGTCAGATTATTATGAGCACCATTTACTTCGTTTGCCATTTTTCTACGACATTACATCGGAAGAACAAGCACTCGTGATAAAAGAAATTCAGGCCTTTTTTGCCTAAAATATAAACTGTGCGTCAAAAATTAGGTTATGAAGAGCGTTTATTACTGCTAATTATGTTGGTAGGAATAGTCCTTCGTTGTTTTAACTTGACGAATATGCCTTTTATGCACGACGAGTTTAGTGCTTTATTTAGGACGCGTTTCGATTCTTTTTCAGATCTTATAAATATTGGGGTAGAACAAGGGGACACGCACCCTCCAGGAGTTCAAGTTTTTCTATGGTTGTATGTTCAATTAGTTGGCGAAAATGAATTGTTGTTAAAACTTCCATTTGTTTTAATGGGAATTTTTTCAATTCCTTTAACTTACAACATTGGTAAGTCTTGGTTTAACAAAAACGTGGGCTTAATAGCTACTGCTTTTATCGCTTCTAGTCAATACGTTTTAACTTATAGTGTAATTATTAGACCGTATATCAGTGGGTTATTCTTCTGTCTTTTTATGGTTTATTATTGGACGAAAATTATAAAAGGAGAGGGTAAAATTAAATACCTGTTGGGTTATTTACTATTTTCTGTTTTAAGTGCTTATAATCATCATTTTAGTTTGTTGTTTGCTTTTGTAGTGGGTGTTACGGGTTTGTTTGTAATACCAAAAGGACAATTACTAAAATACTGTTTAGCTGGGGTTGGAATAGTACTGTTGTATAGTCCAAATTTATCAATCCTACTAGCTCAATTAAATAAAGGTGGGCTTGATGGTTGGCTTGGAGCACCATCTTTGCAATTTCCATTAGAATATCTAAAGTACATTTTTCACTTTTCTAGTTGGAATTACGTATTAGTACTTTTTATATTTTTTTGTGGTTTGCTTTATAGTTGGAATAGCAAATTAAATAAGTTTTATATCATAAGTATTTTATGGTTTGTGATGCCTTTGTTAATTGGATTAATATATTCTTTACAGGTAATTCCGATTATTCAATACTCGATGTTGATTTTTTCTTTTCCTTTTCTATTATTTAGTTTGTTTGGTTTGTATCCAAAGAAAATTAGTAAGCGTTTTACAGGTACAATTATAGTCTTCATATTAATTGTTAATGTAACAACGCTTCTAACAAATCGGCAACATTATAAAGTATTGTACAATACTAGAAATTTAGCTTTTTTGAAAGATATAGATGCTTTAGGTAATAAAAAAGATGCAACTGTACTTATTGCAAATCATGTTGCGATTAACGATTATTATCAAGATAAAAAGAATTGGAGTTTTAATTATATTAATTATTTTACTGGTGTTACAGAAACAATGACTTTTTCTGAAGTAAAAGCATTAGTTCAAAATAGCGATAAAGAACAATTTATATATGGCGGTTTGTCATATTCTGATCCAGAGTTAGTTCAGGTTATAAAAGAATATTTTCCTTTTTGTATTGTAAAGAAGGATTATTACGCCAGTCATTTATTTGTGTTCTCTAAGGTAGATAGAAAGGTAGAAAGTCTTGTTTATTTTGAAGAGGAAAATGAGTTTCTATTAAAAAAAGAAAACTGGGGTAATGTTGATTTAGAATATATGAAATACGGTGCTATTTTAGATTCAAGTCAAGAGTGGGGTCCAGCTTTTTCTATTCAGCTAGATACAGTTTTAAAACATAGAAATGATGTAATAGATATAAGGTTGAACTATGAGACAAAAGATAAAGCCGAACTTTTATTAGTGACCGAAATTAAAAACAAAGATTCTCTTTGGTATTATCACATTACAAAGCCACAAATTATAGAAAACGAAACAAAAACAATTTATAAAACATTAGAGCTGTCGGGTATGAAATTACCTAAAGATGAAATTACTTTTACAACCTATATTTGGAATAAAAACAAAACAACTTATAAGTTGAAAAACTATTCTGTTTCTATAAGAAAAGGTAATCCAATTCAATACAGTTTGTTTGAACCAATTTTAGAGAATTATGAACAAAATAATTGAGAACTATAATGAGACAAATGCTTTTGGGCGAAGTTTTAAAATGGATTATGAGATTGTTCGCCCTGGTTTTGTTGTTTATAAAATGAAGGTATCAAAGCGTTTTTTGGCAACTTCAACAGCAATGCACGGAGGTGCTTTAGCAGGGTTTATGGATGCAATAGTTGGTGTTACTGCTTTGTCAGTATCTTCTCAGAAAGGAAATGTTGTTTCTACGGTAGAGTTCAAAATAAATTATCTTAAACCAGTTTTGTTGAACGACGAACTAGTTGGTGAAGGCAGCATTATTTCCGAAGGCCATCGAATTATAATTTGTAAAGGAGAAATTTTTAACCAAAATAAAGAGTTGGTAGCAATCGGAACAGCAACTTTAAACGCCTATTCTGCAAATAAAATGCAATAGGTTATTCTTCAACTTTTATTCTAGGATTAGGAACCACACTCTGTTCGCAAAAATCGTTTTCTAAAAATTGATAGTAACCAGTTATAGCAATCATTCCTGCATTATCAGTACAGTATTGAAATTCTGGGATATATGTTTCCCAATTATATTTATTTCCAATAGTTTTTAACTCGTTTCTTAAGTAGCTGTTTGCAGATACTCCACCAGCTATAGCAATATGATTTATCTTTTCTTGTTTTGCAACTTTTATCAAATTCTTAAAAAGATAATTAATTATATGAGCTTGATAAGAGGCGCAAATATCATTTAAGTTTTTTTTTATAAAATTTTCATCCTCTTTTAATCCTTTCTTTAAGAAATTCATAAACTGGGTTTTTAAACCGCTAAAGCTATAGTTGTTATCATTTGGTTTAGGAAAGGTAAACTCAAACCGCTTTTTATTTCCTGTTTGTGCATATTTGTCAATAAGAGGACCTCCAGGATAAGGTAATCCCATCAGTTTAGCAGCTTTATCAAAAGCTTCGCCTGCTGCATCATCTATTGTTTCTCCTAAAACTTCCATCTTTAAAGGAGCAGAAATTTTAACCAATTGCGTATGCCCACCAGAAACAGTTAGGCAAATAAAAGGAAATTGAGGCTTTTCTTTTCCTTCTTGATCGATAAAATGAGCTAAAATATGGCCTTTCATGTGGTTTACGCCAATCAAGGGTTTGTTTAGCCCTAAACTTAAGGACTTAGCAAAGCTTGTTCCAACTAAAAGAGAGCCTAATAAACCTTGTCCTTTTGTAAAGGCAATTGCGTCAACCTCAGATAACTCTATTTTAGCTTTTTTTAAAGCTGCTTCTACAACTGGAACTATATTTTGTTGATGTGCTCTAGAAGCTAGTTCTGGCACAACACCTCCATATTGCTCATGAATAGCCTGGGTTGCTGTTATGTTTGCTAATATTTTGGTGTTAGAACTTATTGCAACAGAAGTATCGTCGCAACTTGATTCTATCCCAAGAATGATGTTATCTTTGCTCATTAATTTTTACTTAGTTGGCCAAAATTACCAAAAAAATATTGACTATTCTTAAAAGAACAATCGGCTTTACGTTAGAGTTTTTGTTCTTTCTATTTGTAGTATTGTTTTTTGTAATACAAACAGCTACGTTTCAGACTTTTTCTGCAAAAAAAGTAGCGAACTATTTGTCGAAACAATTAAATGCCAAAGTAGATATTGAAAAAGTAAAAATAGATGGGTTACACTATATTGCTTTTGAACAATTGTATGTCGAAGATCTTAAGAAAGACACGTTGCTTTATGCTCCAAAATTGGTGGCGGGTATAGAAAGTATTGATCTAAAGAACAGAATTGCAGACCTTGGAGTCACAGACTTGTCAGGTGCAAGGGTTAAACTCCAAAAATACAAAGGAGAAGAGACGTTAAATTTTCAATTTCTAAAAGATTATTTTCAGACCGATAAAAAAAGTAATAAAGCTCCATTTAAAATAGTAGCGAATTCAATTTCTCTAGAAAATATAAGTTTTTCTTATAACGATTGGAATGTAGTCTCAACACAGTATGGAGTAGACTATAAACACCTTTTTATTGCTAACTTATCTGGTAGGATTTTAGAGTTGGAAAATGAAGGTGTAACGACAAGTGCAAAATTATCTAAGCTAACTTTTAGCGAAAAGTCAGGGTTTGTATCCGAAGAGTTATCTGCAGATTTCTCAATCACAGATAGAAATATGGCTTTTAAAGAGGTAACAATTTTGACACCTAACTCAAATGTAAAGTCCGAACTTATAGCGTTTGATTATTCTAGTTTTTCTGACTTTAAAGATTTTATTAATGCTGTTGTAATGGATATTAGTATCCAACAATCGCAACTAAACTTACGTGACTTATCATATTTTGCTCCTGTTTTTAAGAAAATGAGTAATACAGTCCAGCTTTCGGGTAATGTAAAAGGGTTGGTAAATGAACTTGAGGTTAAAGACTTATATTTTGGACTGACTGAAAATTCGTTTTTAAATGCAAGTGGTAATATTATAGGTCTTCCAAATATTAGCGAATCTGAATTCAAACTTAATATTCACGAAGCCCAAACTTATCGTAAAGATTTAGAGTTGGTTGATTTTAAAGCATTAGGGTTAGAAAATGGTTTAGAGATTCCAGCCCAGTTAAATCACCTAGGGGTTGTTAATTTGTCTGGTAGAGTAGATGGGTTTATAGATCATTTTTTAGCAAAGTTAGATATTGCTAGTGATATTGGTGCTGTGGGGTTAGATTTAGGCTGCAGTTTTACAGAGGAAAATGGATTAAGTTATGTGGGAGATATTAATACAACTCAATTAACACTGGGTGAAATAACAGGTGTAAGGGACCTTGGCTTAGTCTCGTCCAACCTTTTTATAGATGGAAAAGGTTTTACAGCCAAAGAATTAGATTTAAAAATTAAAGGAGACTTTCCTTTATTGCAATATAAAGGGTACAATTACAAAAATATTAATTTAGATGGGAGATTTTATCAGTCTTCATTTAAAGGAAAACTAGATTTAAACGATGAGAATTTAGATTTAGCTTTTGATGGAGTTATTGATTTAAATAAAAAGCCAACTCAGTTTAATTTTAAAACTAAAATAGACAATGCTCGACTTTACGAGTTGGGGTTAATAGATAATAGAGAGACTTCTGCTTTTTGTTTAAATGTAGCTGTAAATGGTTTTGGTAGTAATATTGATGATTTCTCTGGATATATTCACTTAGAGGATATCTCATATTATGAAAATGGAAAAGATTACAATTTAGATTCTATTTATTTTGAGTCCCAAAGTAATCGAAGATATCATAGAATAAACGTGTTTTCTGAATTTGCTTCGTTAAGTATGGAGGGTAACTATAGTTTAGATTCGTTACCGAAGAGTTTATACGGTCTTGGAGCCAAAGTTTTACCGTCAATATTTTCAGAAAAAGAACAAGTAGAGTTAAGTAATCAGCAATTCGATTTAGATTTAAAAGTTAACGATTTATCTACACTTACAGATTTGTTTTATCCAGACTTAGAGGTTTCAACAGAAACAAAAATTGCTTGTCATTACGAAAGTGAAAATGATTTGTTAGAACTAGCCTTAAATTCAGATTTTATAAAGTATAATGAATTAGAGTTACGAAAAGTAAGGTTAGATAC
>CALDTD010000116.1 GCA_937924345.1 uncultured Flavobacteriales bacterium
AACAGTAATACGTCGCCTACATTATCTGATTTTATAGATGCTCTTCCCGGAGAATTAAAGTATTCGACATTAGGAACAGCAAATCCAAATGGGCCTCAAAATAACTTTGCTTTAGGAAATGATTTAATTTGGTGTGATGCCGAAATAATCCTTCCTTTTTATGGCTATGGCTGCGATTTTAATATGGTCGATACTACGGATTTAGATATTTCATCAGTCGTAGGTTTTGATAGCACATCTAATTTGACGGTAGAAGATATTGATGCCGCAACTTTACGAATTATAATAGATAACGGCTTACCAGTTGAAGCTGGATTACAACTATATTTTGCTGATGCTAATAATGTGATTATTGATTCTCTATTTCAATCTACAAGTGGTTTGGAGAATGTTTTTGATGCTGGTATTGTTGATCATAGTTTACCTATTTCCGATCCTAACCATGGAAAAGTAATTTCTTCTACTAGAAAAATTACTGATGTTGCTGTTAGTCAAGAATTGTTAAGTAAGTTAATTGATAACGATTCAAAAAAGTTAATTTATAAGACTACAGCTCAAACATCAGAAGCGCAGACATCTCAGGATGTTAAGTTTTTTCCAGAATATAATGTAGAAATAAAGGTTTCTGCCAAAATAGATTTCAAAATTAATTTAGAAGAGTAATTGCTGACTACTGATATTATAATACAATGAAAATAACTTCTTATATCCTATTTGTAATCTTTTTGAGTGTTTTTATAACAACCGTTTCTCAACAAGATTTAACATTAATGAACTTGTCAAATGTTCAACAAGTTCAATACATTAATCCTGCATTTAGACCGCAAGCAAAGATAAATATTGGTGTTCCGGGTGCATCTTCAACCTATTTTAATCACTATAATACGGTTTTCACTCCAAAAGACTTATTTTCTGTAGAGGGTAATACTACGACTTTAAGGGTAGATCATTTAAAAAAGATGTGGAAGAAACGAAATCATATTTCTGTAACTGGCGATTATGACTTTTTGCACTTTGGCTTTGCGATAAAGAAAAGTTACTTCAGCTTTAATATAACAGAGCATTTTTTTTCTCGGTTAACATTGCCAGGAGATTTATTACGTTTGCCACTAACTGGTAATGCGAGTTCGGATCTAGAAAATGGGATTTTAGACCTTTCTGGTTTTGGAGTTGAGTTAGATCATTATCGAAAATATGCTGTAGGTTTCCAACGAGAAATAAACGAAAGATTAAGTGTGGGTGGAAAGTTGAAATATCTGTACGGTATGGAAAATATTCAGACTAGAAAAAGCGATTTCACTTTAGAGACAGATCCAGAAACTTATGATTGGAAATTGAATGGTGAGTTTGCTGTAAGTACTTCTGGTATTTATTCTTTAACAGATTCCATTGATGATAATACTGACATAGAAAATGGAGATATTTCTGGTTATATCGCAAAGCGAAAAAATAGAGGTTTAGGAATTGATATTGGTGCGACTTACGAAGTTACAGATAAGTTAACTGTTGGAGCAAGTGTTGTAGATCTTGGTTTTATTCGTTGGAAGAATGATAATAGAAGTGCAACTTCTAGCGATGGAAGTTTTGTTTTTACAGGTGTTGACTTTACAAATGCTATTCTTGCTGAAGATGCTGATCGACAAGATTCTATTGATGCTGCAATTGAAGGTTTACAGAATGAATTTGAAGAGTCTTTTTCTGTGAGTAACAATACTGATGCTTATACAACTTCTTTGCTTAGTCGTTTTTATTTAAGTGGATCCTATAAGTTAATTGATAAAGAAAAATGGAAAAGTAGAGCTTCAGCATTAATTCATGGAGAGTTATTTAAGGGGAGGTTAAGACCTTCATTAACGTTAGGTTACACCCAAGATTTAGGAAAAGTATTACAAGCCACAGCTTCATATTCTATGACGAATAGAAGTTTTAATAATCTTGGGTTGGGAATGAGTCTTAACTTAGGTTTCTTACAGTTTTATGTAGTAACAGATAATATTATGGCGGCTAATTTAGCAACTTTTACATCTGGAGATAGTCAGTTTTCTTACCCTTACAGTGCTAAGAATATGCATATAAGAACGGGGGTTAACCTTACCTTTGGTATGCGCAACAAAGATAAAGATGGTGATGGGATAAAAGATAAAAAAGATAATTGCCCAGATGTTGCTGGTCCAGAAATATATAAAGGTTGTCCAGATTCTGACAAGGATAGTATTCCAGATAATTTAGATTTATGTCCTTCTATTTCGGGTGTGAAAGAGTTTAGAGGTTGTCCTGATACAGATTTAGATGGAATAAAAGATAGTGAGGATAATTGCCCTACAGAAAAAGGAACAAAAGAGAATAAAGGGTGTCCTGATACCGATGAGGATGGTATTATAGATAGCGAAGACGTTTGTCCAAAAGTAAAAGGAGTAAAAGCATTTAATGGATGCCCTGATACCGATGGTGATGGATTAAAGGATAGTGAAGATAAGTGTCCTACTGAAGCAGGTGATAGAGATTTGCAAGGTTGTCCGGACGCTGATGCAGATAATATACCTGATGGGGAAGATGCTTGTCCTAATGAAGCGGGAGAGTTAGCAAACAAGGGTTGTCCTTGGGGAGATAAAGATGGTGATGGAGTAAAAGATAATGTGGATAATTGTCCAGAAGTAGCTGGTCCTGCTGATAGACAAGGTTGCCCATTAGAAGATGCAGACAAAGATGGAGTAATGGATGCTAATGATGAATGTCCAACTGTATTTGGAACTGTAGCGAATAAAGGCTGTCCAGAAATAAAAGAAGAAGAGCAAGAAATTTTAAATACCGCCTTTTCAAATTTAGAGTTTGAGTCTGGAAAAGCTATTATAAAACAAAGTTCTTACCCTTCTTTACAAGCGTTGTCAGAATTATTAATAAAAAAGCCAGAGTGGAAACTTAAAATCGCAGGTCATACAGATAGTGATGGGAGTGCTGCAGGTAATTTAAAGTTATCTAAAAGTAGAGCTCAAGCTGTTGCAGATTATTTAAAAGCAAAAGGAATAGAAAATAGTCGTTTATTAGTCGAAGGTTATGGAGAGGCTGTCCCTATTGCTGATAACACTACTGCGGCTGGAAAGCAAAAAAACAGACGTGTTGAAATGACAGTTGTTTTTAACTAATTGCCTAAAGTCGAAAAGATGAAATATCTCTTAGAAGATGATTTTGAATACGATTTTAAATTAGTTGGTATTAGTTGTCATGAAAGAGATTATCGTGTGTGTTGGGGGGTAAATCAAATTTTATCTTTACCATTAAGTAAAGGAGAGCGAGAGATTGAGGTTTACCATAGAAAGAACAACAGATATAGCCGTCATACATTGTTTTCTGCTTACGATTTAAACACTGAAGATGAGGTGCATTTAATTGCAAACCGAGGGAAGTCTGGCTATCTTATTCCAGAGCAAAAACACGCCGATTACTTACTTATGATTAAAGGAGACGGATTGTTAGAATATGAAAAAGTAGTTTCTAAGTTAAAAAAAGTAAGTTTTATTCTTACCGCTTTTAATATTGAGGTATCCCAACTTAAGTCAAAAGAAAACTTAAACTTTTAGTTGTTTAATAATTAGTTAGTTTTTAATAAACTCGTCAGTGTTTGAGTGTAATATCATGCTCTAAATAATGATTTTAGCTTTTTATCTTTTTCTATGTTATATTTGTTAGGTAATCAAGTTTTTTTGATACCTAAATTTATATAAGTCAATGAAAAGAAGAACTAAAATCGTAGCAACTATTGGTCCTGCATCCTCGAATAAAGTGATGCTTAAAAATTTAATTAGAGAAGGCGTTGATGTTTGCCGATTGAACTTTTCGCATGGAGATCATAAAGATCATATTGAAGTTGTAGATACAGTAAGAGAAATCATTGATGAGTTAAACTATCCTGTTGCTTTATTAGCAGATTTGCAAGGTCCTAAAATTAGAGTTGGAGTAATAAAAGATAATGGAGTAGAGCTTGTAAATGGGAACGAGATTATAATGACTACTATTCCTACAGAAGGAACAGCAGAAAAAGTCTCTATTACCTACGATACTTTCCCGCAAGATGTAAGAGCTGGAGAAAAAGTATTGGTAGACGATGGGAAAATAATGTTAGAAGTTGTTTCATCTAACTTTAAAGATGAGGTAGTATTAAAGATATTACACGGAGGAATTTTATCCTCAAAAAAAGGGGTGAATTTACCCAATACTAAGATATCACAACCAAGCCTTACACCAAAAGATAGAGAAGATTTAGAGTTAGCATTAAAACTAGATATAGATTGGATAGCGCTATCATTTGTACGATCTGCTAGAGATATTATAGAGTTAAAGCACTTGATTAAAAATGCGGGGAAGTCAACCAGAGTTATTGCTAAAATAGAAAAGCCAGAAGCAATTGAAGAGTTAGATGATATCATTCAAGCTGCTGATGGGATTATGGTTGCTCGTGGAGATTTAGGGGTAGAGATTCCTATGGAGAACGTTCCATTAATTCAAAAGAGAATTATCAATAAATCAATCGAACACGCTAAACCTGTAATTGTGGCTACACAAATGATGGAGAGTATGATTGATAATATTTCGCCTACTAGAGCAGAAGTAAATGATGTGGCCAACGCCGTTATGGACGGAGCAGATGCCGTAATGCTAAGTGGAGAAACATCGGTTGGGAAACACCCAAGGGCAGTAATCGATGCGATGAATAAAATAATTATGCGTATTGAGAATCAATATGAGGAGCTTTATTCAAAAGAAATTGAGCCCATCAAAAATCAAGATCGTTTTATTACCGATTCTATTTGTTTTGATGCTTGTCGTTTGTCAAAAAGAACAAATGCGAAAGCAATTGTTACGATGACTAATTCAGGATATACTGCATTTAAAATTTCTAGTCAACGACCAGAAGCACGTATTTTTGTGTATTCTGGAAATAGAAAGTTACTAACTACTTTAAGTTTGGTGTGGGGCGTAAAAACCTTCTTTTATGATAAAATGGTTAGCACAGATCATACAATAGACGATATTAAGTATATGCTAAAAAAAGCTGGGTATCTTGTCACAGGCGATTTAATAGTAAATACAGCAAGTATGCCTATTGAAGAATTGGGTAGTACCAATATGTTGAAACTAAGTGCGATAGATTAGTTTTTTGAGTGTAAATATGTTAGTTTTACATATTACATATTACATATTACATATTACATATTACATAATACCATGAAGAATTTATTTAAATTATTGATATCGGTTTTAATTATATTTTCTTTCCTAGATATATTTAGTCAAGGCGGAGTAGGAATAAACAATACAGGAGTTTCTCCTAATAATTCTGCAATGTTGGATGTAGTAAGCTCCAACAAAGGTTTATTAATCCCAAGAGTAGCTTTAACTAGTACTACAGATGCAACAACTATAACAAGTGGTAATGTACTTTCTTTATTAGTTTTTAATTCTGCTACGGCAGCAGACGTTGTTCCAGGATATTATTATTGGGATGGTACCGTTTGGAAAACCATAGGGGGCGATGCCAATACAGATAATCAAGATTTATCTTATGACGCTGCCACAGGAATACTATCCTTGACTAATGATGGATCAACAGTAGATTTAAACCCAATTAAAGATCACGATTGGTACGAAGTAGGAGGAGTTTCACAGGCTGATAACATCAATGATGATGTTTTTACACAAGGAAGAGTTGGGATAGGAATTTCAAACCCCGCTGCGAAACTGCATGTTGAAGAAAATTTTGATGGTCGCACAGCCATTAGAATTACGAATACATCTTCTGGTGTTTCAGCTTCTACAGGTATTTCTGTTACAAACGATGTGGGTTTTGGGTACTTAAGTTTGTTTTCTAGTAGTTACAACTTAAATCCAGATATTAATAATCAATTAGTTATTAGAGCTGGTGATGCTATAAATAATGGAATTAAACTTTGGGCTGGTAATAATACGGATATTTCTTTTAATAACGGAGGTGCGGATCCAGCCAATACAAAAATGATAATAAAAGGAAATGGTAATGTAGGAATAGGAACAGTAAATCCTATTGGGAAATTACACGTATCAGCAGGTGTTTCAGATTCTGCGTTGGTAGTGAGTAATAATAGTTTTATAGGCGTTAATAACACTAGTCCTCAAGCCAATATTCATGTAAAGGGGAGTGGTATTTTCGAAACTCCTTCTGGAGCTCATCTTACGATTAAAAATACTGCTGGGACTAGTATCGCTCAATTTCAGATAAATAATTCAACATTAGAATTTACCAACGGAGCAAAAAGATTTAATATTAATCGTATTTCTGATGATAATTTGACTATAAATGCAGGAGGAGGTTCTGTGGGGATTGGAAGAACAGCTTTATACCCAGGTAGATTAACTGTTTTTGGTCTTACTGATGATGCAACAGCAAATGCTTTTACTGTTTTAGATAGTAATTTGACTAACTTTAACTTTTTATTTAATGTTAGAAACGATGGTAATGTAGGTGTTGGGACGGCAACGCCAATCGAAAAACTAGATGTTTTAGGAAATATAAAAATGAGTAGTACTGCTGGAGAGTTTATTATTAAAGACTTAGATGGTATAAAAGATACAGATGGTCTTCAGGGAAGTATTCGATTTAGAGATCAGAACGAAGCTTTAATGGGGGTAATTGGTTTTTCTACTTCCGTACAAAGTATGTCAATTCAAAATAGAAATGTTAATGGAGGTATTTCTTGGTCTGTGGGAGGTACTTTTAGTAATATGAATTTATTTGCAAATGGTAATCTAAGCATAGGGGGCGGAGGATCAGCAGAAAGATTAAATGTTGGTGGGAATGTAAAAGCAACAGGTTCATTTATTTCTGGAACAACAACTTATGCAGATTATGTTTTTGAAGATTACTTTGAAGGAGAATCTAAAATAAATTCTGATTATAAATTTTTGTCATTAGACGAGGTAGAGAAATTTATTATAAAAGAAAAACATTTGCCAGGAGTTAAATCAATAAAAGAAGTTGAAACAAAAGATGGCTACGTAATTAATTTAGGTGAAACTTCTGTTAAGAATTTAGAAAAAATAGAAGAATTATATCTGCACGTTATCGAGGTGAATAAAAAACTAATGATAGAGCAAGAGAAAAACAGACAATTAGAAAAAAGATTGTCTAAACTAGAAAACAAGAAGTAGTATGAAAAAAATAATATTTTCTTTAGTAAGTTTACTCAGTTTTGGAACTTTAATTGGTCAAGGAGGCGTAGGAATAAACAATACAGGGGTTTCTCCAAGCAATTCTGCGATGTTAGACATAGTTAGTCCAGATAAAGGTTTATTAATCCCAAGAGTATCTTTAACTAGTACTACAGATGCAACAACTATAACAAGTGGTAATGTGCTTTCGTTATTAGTTTTTAATACTGCTACGGCAGCAGACGTTGTTCCAGGGTATTATTATTGGGATGGTACTGTTTGGAAAACAATAGGAGGAGATGCCAATACAGACAACCAAGATTTATCTTATGATGCTACCACAGGAATATTATCCTTGACTAATGATGGCACGACAGTAGATTTAAATCCAATTAAAGATCACGATTGGTATCAAGTAGGAGGAACTACACAGGCAGATAACATTGCTGATCAAATATATACTCAGGGAAGAGTTGGAATAGGAACAGCAACTCCCACGAGAGAGTTACATGTTAGGAGTGCTTTAACGTATGTTTCGATGTTTGAGTCTACAGGGGGGATTTCTGGAATAGCATTGCCAAACAGTTCTTCAACTGTTGGAACACAGGCTTTTAGGACAAGTGGAAATGATGTTCAGGTTGTTAATGATGCAGTTCCCATGTTGCACATAGGTGGAGATGTTGCAGATTATGGTAATCTAGGAGTTGGAACCACTACTCCTATTGCAAAAACTCATATTGTTTCCACTAGTAATGTAAATGCATTTAGAATACAGAGGGGACTTAGTCACATATTTGATGTCTTAAATACGGGGCAAATAGGAGTAGGTACAAGTGTCAATGGGACAAATGATCAGGATGTGATTTTTAATCTTCAAGGAATAAACTCCGGAGGAACTCCAACAAACGATATATATTATGTAGCATCAAGCGGCAGCCAACCAATAAGACAAATATATGGTAATGATGGGTCTAATTTTGGAACATTCAATTTTCAGAATGCTTCTACAGCCCCAGATAAAAAGTTTTCTTTTACGATTAATTCTTCACCAGATACGATATTAAGCTTAGTTGGTAATGGTAATGTAGGTATAGGAACAACTGCTCCCACAACTCAATTACATATTCAAACTACTGGAAATTCTCCAGTTTTGGTGGAAAGTACAGACCCTACCTCTCGAGTTAGAATTATAGACAATACAGGAGAAGTTTCTGTTGTGTCTAGTAATAATAATATGTATTTAACTACAAATGGTTCTAACGTAACGACTGACAGTAAAGTTGCAATTTTAGCCAATGGAGATGTTGGTATTGGAACAAATGCGCCTGTTCAAAGACTTGAGATTAGAAATACGATCAATAATTCTGGACAGACTACCTTTAGAGGAGCAAATAGTATGATGCGTTTATATAATGTTGATGGATCTGATGGTAATTCTACTTTTATACGAACTAGTGTTTTGGGGGATGGTTATCATTTTGGAAGCTTTTTGAATACAAATGATGATGTTGCGTTTCAAATTAGAAAAGAATTAACTTCAGATGCTTCAGATGTGGTTAGATTTCACATTTCTGACAATGGAAATATAGGTATAGGCACAACTGCCCCCTCTCAAAGACTTGATGTAGTTGGTAACGTAAGAGTATCGGGTTCTTATATCTCGGGAGCTACCACATTAAATGTTCCCGAT
>CALDTD010000117.1 GCA_937924345.1 uncultured Flavobacteriales bacterium
TTACTATTATCCAAAAACCTAGAATTAGGTATAAAAGGAGGAACAAGCTTCTCTTACACAGATTTTAATAACGACACTTCTTTTACAACGCTTGGAAGTATCAAGCGAGAACGTTATTTCAGTTGGGATGTTCTAATCGAACCAACAATACGTTTTTCAACAAATAATAGAAGAGATTATAATACTAAAGGATTGTTTTTAGAGTTTGGTGGGCGCTATCATTTTCCGTTATTGTTTCGACATGTTTACGTTGCGAACGATAAAAAATATACAACTTCTAGGTTGCATCAATTTAATCATTTTTCTGCAATAGCAAGGGTAGGTTATTCAAACTTTGCATTGATGGCTCAATACCGCCTTTCCGATTTTGTAAAAAGTCCTTACCCAGAATTGCCAAAGCTAAATGTGGGAGTTAGTTTTGTTTTCACAGATTAATAATGGATTTAATTCGCTTGTATAAAAAAAATAGAAAATCTGGCTTTCTCATTTTTTTTGTTTTCTTAATTCTACATTTATTGCCGTTGTTCTCGGTAGATGTTTTATTGACTTTAGATGGTTCTTCGCATTTGTATAATTCAAAATTGTTCAATGAAATCTTAGCGGGTAACGAATCTGTTTCTACACTTTTTCAAATTAATAAAGAATTAGTACCAAACTATGTTGGGCATTTATTGTTGAGTGTATTTCTTACTTTTTTAAATCCAATAATTGCACTAAAAGCATTGCATGTTTTATATGTTGTGGGCATTGCATTTGCTTTTAGAAATTTGGTTTTACAACTAAATCCTAAAAACGGAAGAATGAGTGTCCTCATTTTTCCAGTTGTGTATTCAATGCCTTTTATTTCTGGGTTTTATAATTTTTCGTTGGCACTTATATTTTTACTAGTAGGGTTGGCTTTTTGGTTTAAAAATGATGGGCATAAGTCTATTGATTTCTATATTAAACTAGCTTTTTTAATGCTGTTAACCTACTTTTCGCATTCATTTACATTTGGAGTATTGTGTTTAAGTCTAGGAATCTTAGTTATAGCAAGATATGGTGTAAAAAGCTATAGAGAATGGTTGCCCGAAGGTTTAAAGCTTATTGTGGCTGCAATAATCCCAATCGTGTTAGGACTTTTATTTGTATCTAAAAGAGAAACAACCAATAGCTACTTGTCATTCGAAGAATTGTGGACTAAGATTGTAAGCTTTGATTTTATTTTTTCTTTTCAAAACCAAACCTCTTTTTGGGTGTTAAGCTTAGTATTTATTGTCCTATTGTTTTCTGTGCTTAGAAATAAAAAGGGTAAAGTAGAATTAGGAGTTATTAGTTTAACAGTATTGTTTCTCTATTTTCTTTTACCCGATAGCGTTGGTTATGCCAGTGTTTTTTCGGTAAGAACATTACTAATTACCTATTTATTTTTTATGGTTTGGTTCGCTGTAGAACATAGAAATCGTTTTATACAATTCTGCGTCATTATTACATTGCTCTTTTATCAGAACAATCGAATGAATGAATTTTCGGAATGGATGATTCCAAAAAACAATAGGGCTAAAGAAGTGTTGGCGGTTTCAGAATTAATTCCAGCAAACAGCATTATAAAACCAATTCGTACCTTAAATGTTTGGCAATACTTTCATATTTCAAATTTGTTGGGGGTAAAAAAGCCACAAATTATTTTAGAAAATTACGAGGCTTTACATGATTATTTTCCTGTAAAATGGACCGAAAATTTAGAAGATAAAAACAAGAATCAAACCTCAGATTATTTCAAAACTTCAATTGATAATAAAGATTATTCAATTGATTATTTAGTGAAAATAGGACAGGGTACAACAGAAAATATTGAGGAGCAAAAGCAACTTGAAATTGCCGAAAAAACCTTTCCAAAGGTCTATCAATCAAGCTTTATCACGTTATATAAAGTTGTACATTTATAATGATTTGTGATAAACTTTGTAAATAAACATAAGAAAAAGAGTGCTGTAATTTTTTTGCTCGCAATTTGGTATTATTTCTCATTACCTAAACAGATGTTTTCAGATCCAACTTCTACTGTTATAGAGAGTAGGGAAGGAGTTTTATTAGGTGCTAAAATTGCAAAAGATGGTCAATGGCGATTTCCTCATAATGATAGTGTTCCATATAAGTTTAAACAGTGTATTTTACAATTTGAAGACGCACATTTTTATTCTCACCCTGGTATAAACCCTGTTTCTATAGCGAAGGCAATTGTTAAGAATTTAAGGTCCAACAAAGTAAAAAGAGGAGGCAGTACCATTACACAACAAGTTATTCGATTGTCTCGCAAAGGAAGAGGAAGAACGTATTTTGAAAAGCTAAAAGAAATAATCTTAGCAACACGATTAGAGTTGAGTTACTCTAAAGAAAAAATTCTTTCGTTTTATGCTTCAAATGCTCCATTTGGAGGAAATGTAGTGGGATTAGATGTTGCTGCTTGGCGTTACTTTAATTGTAGTCCAGATCAGCTTTCCTGGTCCGAAAGTGCAACCTTGGCGGTGTTACCAAATGCACCTAGTCTTATTTATCCAGGGAAAAACCAGAAAAAATTAATTCAAAAAAGAAATAGACTATTAAAAAAGTTAGCAGCAAACAAGATTATCGACTCTATGACTTGCGCATTAGCTTTGTTAGAGGAGTTGCCCCCCAAGCCTTATCCAATAGCTCAATTAGCTCCTCATTTATTAGAACGATTAGATAAAAAACACTCTGGGAAAAGAGTTAAAACCGCAATTTCAGTAAAGCATCAAGAGGCTGTAAATCAAATTGTGAAAGACACTTATAATGATTTAAAACAAAATCATATTTACAATGCCTCAGTTCTAGTTCTAGATGTAAATACAAAAAAAGTACTAGCGTACGTAGGAAATACTCCAACAGATAAATTACATCAAAAAGATGTTGATATTATAACTAGTCCAAGAAGTACAGGGAGTATTTTAAAGCCTTTCTTGTTTGCAGGAGCTTTAGATCAAGGAACATTTTTACCACACACTATTTTACCAGATATTCCGACTCAAATTGCAAATTATAGTCCTCAAAACTTTAATAAAAAATATGATGGAGCAGTTCCTGCTTCCGAAGCTTTGTATCGGTCATTAAATATTCCTGCAGTAAGAATGTTACAAGAGTTTGGATTAGAAAAATTTCATTTTTATTTACAACAAATGAAGTTAAAGGATATAAAATATTCAGCTAACCATTATGGTTTATCATTAATTTTAGGTGGGGCAGAAAGTAGTTTGTGGGATATTACAAAAAACTATGCAAACTTTGCCTCAGCGGTCAATCATTATCGAGATTTGCAAAGTAATTATTATTCTAATGAATTTTTAGAGCCTTTACTTTTACAAGATGATACCATTAACTTAGGAAAAGTATCTCCAGAAAAGCCACTATTCGATGCAGGATCAATTTATCTTACTTTAGAAACGCTAACAAAAGTTAACCGACCAATGGGAGAGGATAATTGGGAATACTTTGACTCTGGTCAGAAAATAGCTTGGAAAACAGGTACAAGTTTTGGTTTTAGAGATGCCTGGGCCGTAGGAACAACAAAAGACTATACTGTTGGAGTTTGGGTTGGAAATGCAGATGGAGAAGGAAAAGCAGGTTTAGTTGGTGTAAAAGCTGCTGCTCCAGTATTATTTTCTGTGTTTGAACAACTACCTAAATCTAAATGGTTTGATCCTCCTTACGATGCGTTAAGTTATGCTAAAGTTTGCTTCAAAAGCGGAATGCTTGCAGGAGAAAATTGCGAGAAAGTTGATTCTATATTGATTCCTTTTTCAGGGAATCGGACACAAATATGTACTTACCATAAATTGGTTCATTTAAACGAAGAAGAAACGCATCAAGTAAATAACAGTTGTTACGACTTTGATAAAATTAGACATAAAAAATGGTTTGTTCTTCCTCCATTAATGGAATATTACTATCAGCAAAAAGATGCCAGCTATAAAGTTTTACCACCTTTAAAAATTGGCTGTTTAGGGAGTGAGGAACAAAAGATGGAATTTATATTCCCTAAACCGAATACAAAGATATTTTTACCCAAAAACTTTGATGAAAAAGTAAATGAACTAGTGCTAAAGGTAGCGCACTCAATTATGGATACAAAGCTTTTTTGGTATTTAGATTCAGAATATTTAGGAGAAACCATTACTATTCATGAAATGTCTGTATTACCAACTGTTGGGAAACATCTTGTAATAGTAGTCGATGAATTGGGGAACGAGTTAAAACAATGGATAGAGATAAGTGAATAATTTACTTTTTTGTTTTATTGTGATTTGGTGTTAATAATCTACAAATTTCTACAGTTTTCAAAAGGATAAGTGTTGAAGAGATTTTTTATTTTCTACATTGAAATACATCAATTAATTGAAATAAAAAATGAAAGCTGCAGATCTATTTATAAAAGCATTAGAAAACGAAGGGGTAGAATATGTGTTTGGTTTGCCAGGTGAAGAAAATTTAGATTTTTTAGAAGCATTAAGAAAATCTAAAACAATAAAGTTTATTCTTACTCGGCATGAACAAGGTG
>CALDTD010000118.1 GCA_937924345.1 uncultured Flavobacteriales bacterium
CCTCCATGCCCCGGTTTAGCCCCTTGAGATATTTTTAACTCTATCATTTTTATTGCTTCGGACGAGACAGTTTTTTTGTACTCCTCATCGCTAAAATTTCCGTCTTTTGATCTACAGCCAAAATAACCTGTACCAATTTGCCATATTAAATCACCTCCCTTTTCTAAATGATAAGGACTAACGCCTCCTTCACCTGTATTTTGAGCAAATTTTCCTTTTTTTGCACCTCCATTCATAGCCATTACAGCATTTTTGCTTAAAGATCCAAAACTCATTGCCGAAATATTTAATACACTTGCGCTATATGGTTGCTTGCAATCTTTACCTCCAATAATTACTCTTGGAGATAAGTCTAAATCATGTCCACTTTTTGCATAAATAGAATGCGACATCCATTCATAACCAATAGCATAGACATCTTTTTGTGTGCCAAATGGTGCCGTATCTGTTACTTTTTTTGAACGTTGATAAACTAAACTTCTTTGCAAACGATCTATTGGTCTACCCTCAGTATCTGTTTCAACAAAACACTGCATAATTTCTGGTCGGATTTTCTCTAGCAAATAGCGCATATTTCCAATTAATGGAAAATTCTTTTTTATAGTGTGCTTTTGCTGAAGTATATCTCTAAAACCTATTAATACTAAAGGTCCAACAAAGATTAAACTCCAAATTATTGGTTTCCAAAAAATAGAGATTAATATAATAAGGCATACAGTTAATGTAGCGATAAATATGAATGATTTTCTAACTCCCATGATTGTTTTAAATTGTATTTAAAATTACACTTAAATTCTTTACATTTACAATAGAAAAAGTTTACAATTTGATGAAAAAATTAACATTCATAGTTTTAAGTTTGCTAACGCTTTCGGTTTATAGCCAATCTGTAGACAAAGGTCGTTTACAAATTAAAGGCGGTACAGGTATTTATTTTGGTGGGAGAAATACTTCTACAGAATTTGGAAGCACTATAAATGCTGGAAATCGTTCTTTTTTAGCGACGAATAATTCATTTTCATTACATTATAATACTCATAAAGACTTTTCTTTAGGCTTGTTTATCTCAAATAACGTAGCGGATACGGATACTTCTAATTTTGAAAGTGGAACTATTGGTTTTATGTTTCAAGCCTATTTAATTAATAAGTCGAAGTTTAATCTATACTTAGATGCAAGAGTAGGAGGTACTGTTTATGAAGAGGAGAGCGAAAATTCAAACAGCGATAAAATAACGTTTTCTGGAAATGGATCAATGAATGCACTTGGTTTAGGAATTAATAAATATTTTGGTAATACTTTTGGGATTTATCTACAAACAGGATATATGCGTCAAGGCATACAATTAGATAATTATAAAAGAAATGGAGAAAGTTTAAACTTTATTGAAATTAATAAAGTTGAAGATGTGAAAACACTATTCAATGGAGGTTATATTGAAGCTGGAATTACAATTAAATTAAGAAATAAATCTCCAAAAAGTGAGTAATATTAATTTAGCGCAAACAACAACAACCCCTTTCGAAATTGATGTAGATTATGCTGATGGAATTTACATTTATGACACAAATGGGAATAAATATACAGATCTAATTTCAGGAATTGCAGTTAGCAATCTTGGTTATAATAACGAGCGTATTAAGTCTGCCATAAAAAAACAAGTAGATAATTATTTGCATGTTATGGTTTATGGAGAATACAAACAAGCTCCCCAACAAGAATTAGCTAAATTACTTGCTAGTGTTTTACCTAAGCAATTAAATAGCTCTTTTTTTGTTAACTCTGGTACTGAGGCAATTGAGGCAGCTCTTAAACTAGCAAAGCGGGTTACAGGAAGATCAGAATTAGTTTCTTGTTATAAATCTTATCATGGTAGTACGCATGGCGCCTTAAGTGTTACAGGTAATGAAATGAAAAAATATCATGCTAGACCTTTGTTACCAGGGGTTTCTTTTATGCATTTTGGTAAAGAAGAAGATTTAGCATTAATTACAGAAAAAACAGCTGGAGTAATTATTGAAACTATTCAAGGTGATGCAGGTGTAAGAATTCCTTCTAAAAATTACTTAAAAGCTTTAAGAAAACGTTGCGATGAAACAGGAGCATTATTAATTTTTGATGAAATTCAAACTGGATTTGGGCGAACTGGAAAGCTATTTGCGTTTGAACATTTTGATGTCGTTCCAGATATTATAACAATTGCAAAAGCTATGGGCGGTGGAATGCCAATAGGCGCATTTATATCTTCTCACGAAAATATGCATCAATTAACTTTTAATCCAAAATTGGGGCATATTACAACTTTTGGAGGTCATCCAGTTTGTTGTGTCTCTGCATTAGAAAACCTTAAAATTCTTACTGAAAGTAATCTAATTGAAGAGGTTGAAGAGAAAGGACAATTATTCGAAGATATTATTAATCATTCATCGATTATAGAAATAAGAAGAAAAGGGTTGTTTTTTGCAATAGAAATGGAAAACCCAAACATTGTTCAAGATATAGTTTTAGGCTGTAAAGAAAGGGGAGTGCTAAGCTTTTGGTTTTTGTCTAATGCAGAAAGTTTTA
>CALDTD010000119.1 GCA_937924345.1 uncultured Flavobacteriales bacterium
CTGTATTTGGAGGTAATGTGTCTATTGTATTTGTTATACCAGGCGCAGGTAAAGTTGTAATGGTTAGCCACGGGAATTACAGAACAGTTTATTCCAATTTGGAAACAGTATTTGTACAAAAAGGAGACGCCATTTCCATAAAACAAAAAATCGGAAAACTATTACCCTCAAATGGTGGTACTTTTTCTGAAGCACATTTCGAAATTTGGTCCATCTATTCTGGTGGAATGAAAAGCCAAAACCCTTCGAGTTGGATTTATAGAAAGTAATTCAATTGGTTTAAAATTCCCAATCCTTTAATCTGCTGCTTAGACAATGGTTTAGTTATTCTCATATTATTGGTTTAGAGTATAATGTCGAGCCAGTTCGAGTGATTTTGCGAAATGCTAATGGAGAAAAATTTTATCGAGAACGACTTACTCTACAATCTTAGCGTCTTCCAAAATATAATTTAATTGGTAAATGTCATCTGGATTTAAACGCAGCTTACCTTCAAAGGTAATGATTTGATCCATTCTTAAACCGTCGTGTTTTCCAGCAATTTGTACTTCCATTACCGACTCTGGTCCAGCACCTCCACAAAAGAAGCAAGAGCTATATGGGTTGGCTGATAAAACATAATAATCTTGTATAACATCTACAGGAATAATGTAGCCCCGTATTTGAACTTTTTTACCGTCTAATGAAGAAATTTTCTTTCCGAATTTTGGGACTTTGTAATACCCTTGGAATTCTTCAGAAAATAACTCTTCGAAAGTAACGTCTTTTAAAACTTCCCAAGTAATAATAGTTTGACTACTAATAGAAGTCATTAAACCAACTAATAAACTAAGCGTAAGTATTATATTTTTCATCTTATTTGTTTGATAGTGTTTTAGAAATATCTGTTCGATATGCCTTTATAGCGGGATATAAAGCAGAGATTATGCCAATGATGATAGCGCCAATTAAAATTAAGCCCTCTTCTTTTAACCAAATCCATCCTGTAAAGTCATAATGATAAGTTTCAGACAGATAATTAGAAAAGATTTCCATTCCTAAATGACTTATTCCTATTCCTAGTAAATACCCTAAAACAGAAAGTAAAAAGCCTTCTAGTAAAATCATTGTAAAAACTTTAGTAGTTGAAGCCCCCATTGTTCTCATGATAGCAATTTCATATTGACGATCTTTCAATGAGTTAAGCATGGCAATAAACATACTTACTGCGGCAATAATTACAATAACTATAGCCATTAATCCAATAATGTTAATGGCTGGTTCTATTAATTCAAATAATTGTTGAATTTCAATTGCTGGTTCAGCTGCCATCATTCCATTTGTATTGTTGGCAATCCCCGGAA
This sequence comes from uncultured Flavobacteriales bacterium, assembly GCA_937924345.1. Classification (GTDB taxonomy): domain Bacteria; phylum Bacteroidota; class Bacteroidia; order Flavobacteriales_D; family Parvicellaceae; genus S010-51. The sequence continues at coordinate 1,344 of CALDTD010000119.1, forward strand.
GCGTAAAGCGTGCTCGAGTCGTCTTATATTGAATCAACATTGCTGTTATTTCTCTCGTTTTAAAGTCAATTTCTTTTAATATAGCATCGTAGTCTTTTGGCTCGTGATTATTGTGCCCATGTTTATGATGGTGATGTTCATGATGATTTTTTTCTTCTTTATGGTGTTGCTCTTCTTCATGATTATGCCCTTGTTTTTCTTTCAGTTTTGCGTCATGTTCTTCTTTAGAAACTAGATCAAAACTTCCTCCCGAATCGTGATCATGACCAGCATGCAATATCCAAACACTCTCTAAAGAAGTTAATAGTAAATTATCTAAAACGGTATTCGATTTATCTAGAATTCCGACTACTGTATATTTTTGATCTTCGTGTTCTTCAATAGATTCTCCCAATCCATGCCCGCCTGCAAATTCATCTCCTAGTTGTAAGTTAAATTTAGAAGCAACTTCGCTTCCAATCGTTGCTTCCATTGGAGAGTCCCAAAGTTTACCTTTAGAAACTTTACCGCCATAAAGCGAAACATAATCATGCGTAGTTGCTAAAATTCGGTATGATTTATAATTATCTCCAATAGAAATAGGAATAGCTTTTTCTACCATTGGGTGCATTCGAGCAAAACCAGTTCTGGCATAATTTATATTACCGGTTGGTTTATCTACTTGGTATAAATTGCATAATACAGATTGAAGTCTGCTTCCTTCTGCTGCAATTACTAAATCTACCCCGCCACTGTTATTTTTAAACTTTTCATTGATCTGATGAGCAGTAAGTAGAGTAATTAATATAATTGTAATTCCAGATGCTAATAATAACAACGATAATCCACTAGAAAGCGGTCGGTATAAAATGTTTTTCCAACTAATTTTTAAGACATTCATAATGTTATTTTTATGTCAAAAAGGTTAGAAAGTCTATTGTCGTGTGTAACAACCAAAAGTGTAGCATCCGACTTTTCTGCTTGTTCTTTTAATAAGTTAATTACAGCAGTACAATTTTCATCATCTAATGCAGATGTGGGTTCGTCTGCTAAAATTAATTGAGGAGAATTTATTAATGCTCTAGCAATAGAAACACGTTGTTTTTGCCCTTGGCTTAATTCTTTTGTATTGGTGTTTAGTTTGTCACTAATGTTTAACTCTCTAAGAATAGATTTAATACTTTCAATATTTTTTTTATTACCAGCTAGAGATTGTGCAAGTAGTAAATTTTCTTTTACAGATAAAGAATCAATAAAGTGTGGGGTTTGAAATATAATACCGATTTCTTGTCCTCTAAACTTATCAATTGCAGAGCCTTTTAAGCTATTAAGTGTTGTTAGGTTTAATTCTATCGTTCCTGTTTTGGGTTTTAATAGACCACCTAATAAATGCAATAATGTTGTTTTACCACAGCCACTTTTTCCTAGAATTAGTCCTTGACTTTTATCTGGTATATTTATGTCCGGAAATGAGAGTGTAGTATCATTGCCATAGCTGTAAGATATGTGTTGAGTTTTTAGCATTTAACTAATCTAATTGCAGAAAGTCACTAATTACTTTTCCAATTTCCTTATACTTATTAATAATCATAGGATGACCTCCACCTTTAATAACGTAGCAATTACCAATATATTTAATAGGAAATACAATATCTTTATCACCATGAATATGTAATAAGTTTTGATGTTCAAAATCACTATCCCAATCACTTACTTGTTTCATTACCCATTTATCAAATCCACCGGTGCTTTTGGCAACCATAGCTTTGGTTTCATCATTATAGATAGATTTATATGATTTTTTGACCAGTGTAGAAATATGAAACCCTTTATTAAAAATCTGCTTCATAAACTTATCAGGAATCATTGAAACAAAAAAGCTAGCTCCTTTTATCTTCATAATCGGACTTAATTCTTTTCTGTTTTTTGCAGAAGATATTATAACTATTTTCTTTGGTTGCTTAATTTTTGCCATTTCTAAGGCCAAAATTCCACCAAAAGAAGTTCCTACTAATGCAAAAGGTTTTGTGTCGTCAATTTTAGAGCACATTTTCTTAGCGTAGTCATTTAAAGAGTCATTGTCTTCAAGAGGTTCGAATTCTATAACCTCGCAAGGTGCATTTAGTTCATTTACTAAATCTTTATATATTGTTTTGTCGGTTGCTAAACCTGGTATAAAGTAAATTTTATTATATGTTGTACTCATGCTTATTTTCCTTGTGTAAAAACAAAAATACGGAAAATTAATGAGATTTCTAACTTAGCTTTTACCAGCCTGTAATTGCTACTGTTGTCGAACGATTATAAGGTTTACCATTACTCCAGTTTGGATGTTGTACATTTAAAAACATTGTTTTATGATCTGGAGAGAATATTGCTCCTGTAAATTCCGCTCCCATAGGCGAAGTAGCGAAACGGTGTAAATCATTCACTGTTGGTGTTTCGATTGATAAATCTAGAAAATAAATTTCGGTATACCAATGGTTTCTTTTTTCTGCATGAGCTGGAACTCTTCCTTTACTGTTCCAATTAATATCTTCACAAATTACTAAATAGTCTTTTCCCCCTTGGTTGGTCATGGTTATACAATCTGGATTAGAAAATACAGTAGCGCCATCTACTCCCATTCCTCCTTCTAATAGAATACTCATATTGTTTGTTTCAGTGTCAAAAACAAGTATTCTACCAAAAACATCTTCATAAATATTATTGCCTTTATGA
>CALDTD010000120.1 GCA_937924345.1 uncultured Flavobacteriales bacterium
TATGACCTTGTCAACACTACATAATCTTGAACCAACGTTTTTAAGAAAGTAATTTTCTTTTGGGGTTCTGTTAGCTTAAGTTTTTCTGCAGCTTTCTTAGAAAGGGTAACTAGCACTTGGTTATGCGCTTTATTTTTAAACTTTTTTTGACGCTCTAATGCATTTTTAATTAATAGAATATCTTCGTCTGTAAACTGAACAACATTTGGATAAGTTGCTTCATAATTCTCGATATTTTTTAATGAAAGTATATTTTTAATTGAGTAGGGAGTTGAAGGATTTAATCGAATTACAAGTGTATTTGATACTAAACCCCCTAATCGTTGCTTTTTTTCGTTTATCAATATGGCTAAAACAGCAATTGTTCCAAAAGACATCATAATTTCTAACATTCTAAACATCCAACGTAGAACCAAGTCGCCTAAAGAAGGCGTATCGCCATTTACATTTACAACTCTTATTCCCAATGCTATTTTTCCAACTGACTGACCAGAAAAAAAGGCTTCAAAAATAAACGAATAAAAGAAAATTGGAAGCATTAACAATACTTGAATATACTTGTACAAACTATCAGTTTCATTAAAAAAACTATAACTTCCATTTGTAAAAGCATTCATCAAATAATTGATAAAGGTAAAGTAAGCTAACATTACCAGTAGATCAATAAAGAAAGCTAAAATCCGCTGCATTATTGGCGCTATTTCATATTGAATAACAACATTATGAGCGGTTATGATTTCTATTTTATTCATTAACTTTTATCAAAAAAAGCGACAACTTAAAATTGCTGTATCGTCTAAATAATTCAGGTTACCTTTAAAACGATCCAACTCTAAGAAAATTAATTTGTTTAAATCATTAATTTTTAAATGTTTGTTATCCTCTATAATTTTTGTCAAACGCTCAGTCTCAAACTGTTCTTCGTCAGCATTTTCTAGTTCTACAAGACCATCTGTAAAACAGATTAATAAACTATTTGGTTCTATTTGAGTTTCTCCTACTTCTATATTTGGAATTTCTTCAAACATTCCCAACCCGATACAGCCAACACTCAAATCTTCGGTTGTTTCTCCATTAAACAATATCGGATGATTGTGGCCGGCATTTATATACTTTAATGTTCTCGTTGTACAATTATAGTAACCAAAAAAGAACGTAATAAACTTTTCTCCTTGTGCAGCATAATTTACATTTTTATTTAGTTCAATTACCAAATCCTTCATAGAAAGCTGATGGTGATTATACTTTACATTTGCACGTAAATTTGCCTGAAAATTACTCATTAACATAGCCGCAGGAATCCCTTTTCCACTTACATCAGCAATACAAAAAACATACTCTTCGTTATTAAGCTGAATAAAATCGTAATAATCCCCCCCTATGAGCTGAAGACTTTCATACAATGCTCCTACCTCAATCCTATTATTAGATGGTAAATGATCTGGCAATAACATTGCTTGCATTTGTGCAGCTACTTCTAGCTCCTTATTGGTCAACTCTTGTTGAATACTTTTATTTGCAAACCTTTTATTCTCTATTGCTACCATTATGATATTTGTTAGCGTTTGTATAAAAGGCATATTATTTACTGTTGTATTATTTACAACTCCCTCGGATTCTTGCAAGTCTCCCAACAATAAAAACGCAAGTGGTAGTTCTTTATGCAAAACAGGAATTACAATATTAAATGTATTTAAAGCAACATTAGAAGATGATTCTATAACTGTAATTTCTTTTATGTGTAATAAATCATTGGTAACATTTATCTTCTTTGACAATCCTCTTGCTCCATATTTTAATAAAGTATTCCATTCTTCATTATCATTATTAAATAATGCCAACTTAGTAATACCTAATTGCTCCCTTAGTATATATTCATAAATCTTTAAAAGCTTATCGATAGAAAAATTTTCATTTATAGCCGTTGTTATTTCAAGTAAAGAATTCAGTTTAAATTCTTTTAATTCTAATTTTTCTAATAAAGAATTGAGCTTATGTTCTGGCATTTAACAAATTTTAGGCGCTACTACAAATGTAGGAAATTAAACTTTACAGCTTTTATTAGCAATTTTAAAAAGTCCGTTATACCTTTGGTTATATGGAAAATGAAGTACGAGATATCAATATAAAAACAGTTCTACAAAACGAATATATATTGCACTTACTTCGCAATGGTAAAGAACCTGTAACTGTATTTTCTTTTTGTGAAGAATTAAAAATAGACGAAAACGATTTCTATTCAAACTTTAATTCCTTTAAACTATTAGAAGCTTCCATTTGGAAATTATTATTTAATCAAACAATAGAAGCGATAAACCAGGACGAAGAATTTCCTACTTACACTGCTCAAGACAAAGTGCTTTCCTTTTTCTATACCATTGTAGAAGTATTTAAACAAAATAGAAGTTTCATTGTATTAAAACTAGGCAATTTATCCTGTAAAGATTTAAGACCAAAAGCGTTGTCTGAGTTTCGTCCACTTTTTAATGAATGGATAAAGGATGTTATTTCAAAAGGACTTGAAACAGAAGAAATTGCTACACGACCTCTAATTACCGATAAATACAACGAGGTACTATGGGGACAGTTCTTATATATACTCCGTGTTTGGATTAATGATGAAAGTAGAGATTTTCAAACAACAGATGCTGCAATAGAAAAAACCAGCGCTCTATTATTTGAATTAATGAAAAAAGGACCGTTAGATCTTATGATTGATTTCGTAAAGTTTGCTTATCAAAATAAGGCTTACTAAGCATATTCATTATCATTTAACATTTATTAAAACTCCTTACGAGGCTTAATTCCGTATCTTTAATAATGAGTTTCAATTCTGAGGCTTATTGTTATGAATTACGGTATGAAAGAGCAAGATAAAATCTCAACCAGCAAAGTAAAAAGAGCAGCAAAGTTAATTTCTACAGGTGCTAAACTAGGAGGAAACTATGTAAAATATTATGCAAAATCTGCCGTAGGAGATAAAGAAGCAGCCAGAGAACAACTAGATAAAGACAATGCAGAAGATGTTTATAATTCGTTAAGCCAATTAAAAGGAAGTGCACTAAAAGTTGCTCAAGTAATGAGTATGGATAAAAATATGCTTCCCAAAGCAATGGTCGACAAATTTACCTTAGCACAATACAGCGCCCCTCCTCTATCTTACCCATTGGTTGTAAAAACATTCCGCCAGTATTTTTCTAAAACACCAACAGAGTTATTCGATAAATTTTCTAAAAGTGCTGTAAATGCTGCCTCTATAGGTCAAGTACATGAAGCATTTTTAGACGGTAAGAAGTTAGCTGTTAAAGTACAGTATCCTGGCATAGCCGAAAGTGTTCACTCCGATTTAGCAATGGTAAAACCAATTGCTATGAAAATGATGGGGCTAAAAGAGAAAGAGGTTCGTATCTATTTCGAAGAAGTGGAAAGCAAGTTATTAGAAGAAACAGATTATGAACTAGAACTAAAACAATCGATAGAAATAAGTGAAGCAAGTGCCGATTTAGACGGTGTTCATTTCCCTAAATATTACTCAGAATTATCTTCTAAACGTGTCTTAACTATGGATTGGCTTGAGGGAATGCATTTAGACCAATTCTTGAGCACAAACCCTTCTCAAGAAACGCGAAATAAAGCAGGACAATACCTCTGGGATATGTATGATTATCATATAAATAATTTATTAAAAATTCATGCAGACCCTCACCCTGGAAATTTTCTTTTCGATAAAGATGGTAATATTGGTGTTATCGATTTTGGTTGTGTAAAGGAAGTACCAGAAGGTTTTTATCGTAATTACTTCCAACTATTGAACCCGGAACACTTTAATAATAAAGAAAAACTAATGAAACTTTTTTATTATTTAGAGTTCATTTACGAAACAGATACAGAAGAAGCTAAAGAATTTTTTTATAAGCTTTTTAAAGAATCTCTCTACTTAATTACTTTACCATTTACGGTAGATGAGTTTGATTTTGCAGACGAAGATTACTTCACAAAAATATACGCAATGGGCGAGCAAATTTCTAAAAGTAAGGATGTAAGAAAAAATGGTGCAGCTCGTGGTTCGAAACATACATTATACATCAATAGGGCTTACTTTGGACTTTTTGCTATACTAAACAAACTACAAGCAAAAGTAAATACCAATTGCTCTTTTGAATTTTAATCCTGTTAATAAAACTAATTATTTAAAATTTTACAAACGGAGTAGAATATTTTGCTCCATCAACCTCAACCTTTAAAAGGTATTTTCCACTTGCTAAACCACTCTGCTGTTTTAAAGGATTAAAGCTATTTTCTCCTTTTATAACTTCTATTTCCTGCTGTTCGATTAACTCTCCAACAAGATTGTAAACAGAGAGAGACCCTACTGATTTCTTATCAGAAGTAAAAGATAATGTTATATTATCAGTAAATGGATTTGGGTATAAATTAAGCTTACTAATCGTTTTTAACTGCTCATTAATTCCTACTGTGTTTTCTTTTACTTCTATCATAACAACAATCGAATCTGTTCCGCAAACTCCATTATCTGCGACAAGTTTAACAGGGTAAGTGCCAACTGCAGTATAAACTGACCAGGGGTTTTGATCAACAGAAGTTTCTCCATTACCAAAATCCCAATTATAATCATTAGCATTTGTAGAGTTATTGTTAAAATATGCTGTTGCATTTGGTAAATATATAGGATTACTAATAGGTGTAAAGTTTGCCACAGGAGCATCAGAAACAACAATATTTATATTTTGTGTTAATATATCTGTTCCCCCTGATCCAATAGCAACCAAAGAAACTGTATATGATCCAGAACTTGGGAATACAACTTTAGGGTTTTCTAAACTACTACTTGCTGGGCTTCCTTGACTAAAAGACCAAGAATAAGTTGTAGCATTAATTGACGTATTGGTGAAACTAATTGAGTCTCCAGGACAAATAACTGTAGCAGGGTAATTAAAACTAGCAAGTGGGCTACCACCGTTCTCATTTAGTGTTTGTCCATTAGAACTAATTAGAGTACTTTCTAACATAGCATTATCTCTTGCTATTACAGAAATATAATATGTTACGCCGCTTGTAAGTGTTAAACCAGTGTGTGTAAAACTTGTATTTGTTCCGTTGCTTGTCCAGTTTACGACATTCGTTCCACCAGCAGTTGTACCAATAGCATAAATATATTCCATTAATCCAGACTCATTATCGGTTGAAGCAGACCAATTTGCTTCTATTTGATTTGCCGTGCTAAAAGTATTTATATCAACACCAGGACCATCATTTACAACAACATCAGTTGGATTTGTCCAATCTATATTTTCTAGTTTCACAACAGTAGAAGACCAATTTTCAGTACCATCTAAGACAATCGACTCTATCTTACCAGCTGGTGTAGTTGCATTCGCATTTTGAAAACGAATCTCATCAGTTGGAGAACCTATTGTTATGCTTGCATTACCTCCTCTGTTCTTGAAGACCTTTATATCATCGAAGTACCCAGTTGCTTCACCTGTTCTAAAAGATATTCCTGTTCCGCTTTGTAATGGACTATTATCTGTATAAGATAAGACTAACGTTCCGTCTAAGTAGGCCTTAATTATACCCGTACCCGGATTGTAATAAACCTTAAAATTATACCAATTACCAGCGTTAAAAGAAACATTAGTTTCTGTAATAAAATTTAGAACGTTGTTTGTAGATTTATGTAACCTACATTTACCTTGATCTGGATACCAATAAACAAGATACGAGTTGTTTCGATCTGTTTGCATTGCTCCATCAGAAAAGAAATGTAATCCAAATCGCTTATTAGTACCTGTCCCCTCTATTTTTCCTTTCCACTCGTACAAAAATGTGTTTTGATTCGTTTGCGAAACTGTAGTACTAACATTTGTATTTGTAGATGTTTCGTCCGTTTGTTTTAATTCATTAGCAACAACATTCCATGTACCAACATTACCAGACCAACTTGGGTGTAATGTAGATTGAGAAAACTTTTCGTATAGATAACTGTTATTTGTATTAGAACGCCATTCATTTCCATCAAAATCGCTAACTAAATAAAAGCTATCGGTTACTGCTACATTGTCTTGATCATTAAACGAAACATTAAAATCTGCTGTTTGCCAAGTTCCAGAAGGGTTTATTGCTGTAGATGGAGCTGTACTTCCTGCAGAACAGGTATAAATTCCATTAAACCCAGCTCTTGTATTTCCTCCATCAGAAGTGAACCTGAACGTTAATGCTCCAATTGAAGAAGTAAAAGATGCTTGAATAGAACTTCCTGTAAAAGGGCTTCCAGCAATTTGTGGAGAGCTTGTATTTGGCCCATCATAAACAGTTAAAAAGTCGAAGTTATTTTCTAGATCAAAAGAAGAAAAGTTAACGGTTATACTCCCTGCATTCGGAGGCGCAATTGTCCAAGTATAGTCTTCATTATTATAATAGTCTCTAGTAGGCCCTCCAAAATCGTGAATACTTCCTGGGCAGGGCTGACTAGAACAGTCTGTTAAATAGTCTTCTATTGCCGACCAAAAAGTATTATATCCATCATCATAACCCAAAGCCCAAATTCCTAAACCTGCAATTCCAGCATTATTAATAAACTCTAACCTTTTTCTAAAACCTGTGTCTTCTGTTATAAAACATTGTTTTGTTCCGTTATTATTAAAAACATATATATCTGTATAACTATCATTTTCGTATTGATGGTTGGCAGCTGAATAAAATCCATTTGGGTTCGCAACTAAATCTTTATATAAAACTGGTGTTCCTTGCGCAGTTGTATTGGTTGGAACGGTTGTACTAGCTGTTGCCCATTGTCTTCCATAATAGGGTAAGCCTAATACTAACTTATTTTTTGGTGCTCCTTTGTCTAAATAATATGAAACAGACTTAGAAAGGGTAAAATTATAATTACTTCCAAAATGAAATAAAGGATCATTAGGCCCAGTTGTAGCGCTTCCTCTCCAATAGTAGTCGTAACCCATAATTATAAAATGGTCTACTACACTATTCATAATACTAAAATCAAAAACATCATTCCAGTCTACAGCATATAGGACAGTACTTACATGAGAGTTGGGAACTGCTGCATGCATTTGATTCGCTAAATCAACCATAAAATTCGCAAAATTTGTTTTTTGTGAAGACGGCAATCCTTCAAAATCTATATTAACACCATGAGCTCCCCTATTTTGAATAAGATTGACAAGGTTTGAAATTAATGTTTGTTTTGCTGTTGAGCTGTTTAATAATGTTGCATGACTATTAAAAAGTGTAACACACAATGTTACTTTAGTATTTCCACTACTTAATGCAGCTGTTACTGCGCTAGAAGTTGAAAAACCATGTGTATCGTTTGCATTTCCTGTATTTGCATTTACTTCGTAAGAAAAATAAGAGAAGTGACTAAGTAAATCCCAATCGTAATTTTGATAGGTATTTCCACTCCAGTATGGATGCCAACCGTATACTATTTTTTCAAGATTACAATTTGACTTTGTTCTAGTTGGTGTTTTAGCAATTGGGGTGTTGTTTTCGTACCAACTAGCAGTTTTAGCTAAACTATTATAATGATTTAGTTGTTCTTGATGTATTCCTTGCCCGAAGCTAATTAAAGCACAAAAAAGGAAGGTTGTAATAATAGAGATGCGCATTTCAACAGAATTTAATAGCACAATTTACAACTTTTTATTTTATTCGAAAAAAGGAGAATAACCTATCGAATAGCGTTCATTTTTTTAACCTTGTCTATTCTGTAGCACAGAAGATAATATAGAGAAATTGCTACTGCTCCTAAAGATTGTTCAAACATTTGCCACACAAAATCTAAAACAACATGATTTAAGCCTCCATCGTTAAATGAAACCCCCAAAACAAATGCTATTAAATAAATTAAAAAACCAAAAAAGAGTCCAATAGTAAAGTGTTTAAATAACCTACCTTTTTCTGGAAGGTAAACTGATATTACAAAAGATAAAAATAACGAAATAAAAGAGTAAAGTGTTATAAATAAACCTGCAAAAATTGTAATATCATAACTTAAGCTATTAATATCATTAAGTACAAGACCGTGCCAACAATAAGAAATTAAAAGCATCAAAATGCTTCCAATAATTGTACTAATTAGAAGGCGAATGTATCTTTGCATTGAGTTTTTTGGTGATAGTTTATTCAAATTTAATGAAATGGATTACATTTGGGATGCATTTATGAAATCTTTAACACATATATATTTATACCCATTACTATTCCTAGGGCTATTTATGACCGAGTGTAATCGAGAACGCAAACCTTTAAGTTGGACTATTGATGGAACAGCGCCACTAATTAACGGCTCACTTTCGCTAAAAGATATATTACCAGATTCTATTTTAACTACAAACTCCAACAACTCTATTAACTTAAGTTTTGAAAGCAATATATATAGGTTAAATTTCGATTCTTTAGTTAAAATACCAGATACAACTGTAGTAACAGATTATAATATCCCCTTTTCGGCAGGAATAACATTTAGTCCTGGGCAAACTTTTATTTCTCAACCAGAAAACATCTCATTAAATATTAATGATGTAGAATTAACAAAAATTACAGTTAAAAATGGAAGAGTTGACTATAAATTAAGCAGCAACATACCTGCAGAAATAATTTACGAATATAAAATTAGTAATGCGATAGATGAAGCTGGAAATCCATTTTCAGAAGAAGTAACTGTTCCCGCAGCAGGTAGTTCTAAATCTTTTGTAACCGGTAGTTTTAGCCTAGATAGATATTCGCTAGATTTAACAGGAACAAACAATAATCTATATAATACTCTTAGCACTTTTGTTACCATGAAGTTATCTGATAATCATAATGAGGATTTATTACTTAATAACAATGATTCGGTAAAAATTGAAAATACACTTTCTAATTTATCTGTAAAATACGCTGAAGGATATTTTGGTAATCAATCCATAACAACTAGTGAACCTAGTAAAATTGCACAAATGGATAATATAATTAACGGCACAATTGATATTGAACAACTAACAGTAGGCTTAAATATTATTAACGGAATAGGTGCAGATGCTAAATTTTCAATTCAAAACTTAACATCTAAAAGTAGTTCAGCCTCTATTCCACTTAATCATCAACTAATTGGGCAACAAAACTTTATAAATAGAGCGAGTAACCAATGGGGAACTATTTCTTCGACAAAATTTACAACAACATTTAACACCTCAAATTCTAATATAGAAAACTGGATAGAGAACTTACCTGACTCAATTTTGTACGCCTTTAATTTTGAACTAAACCCACTAGGTAATGTTTCTGGTCACAGCGACTTTATAGATGCTACTTCACCTTTCGAAATTAACATGACTGTGGATATGCCGTTATCTTTTATTGCAAACAATCTTACGCTTCTAGACACTATTACTGTAACAACAGAAAATATAGACCAAATACTCAGTGGAAAACTAAAATTAACTATTGATAATGGGTTTCCTTTAGCTGCGAAGGTTTCATTAAAAAACATAGAAAATGGAACAGAACTTTTTTCTCAAAATACAATTACAGCAGCTGCAATAGATAACAATGGATTAGTTAGGGAATCTTCTAAGTCTAACCATACCATTAACTTTACAGAAGATGAAATAGAACTGCTAAAAATGAATAATGATTTTGAACTTAAAATAACTTTTGATAGTCCTATTTCTTCTAACCCAATAGCAATATATGATGATTATAAGATAGGGTTTAATGTAGTTACAAACTTTACTTACCAAACGCTAATTGAATAAATGAGAACGTTAATTTCAATAGCATTTATATTATTTACAATAACCTTGTATGGTCAGCAACTTGGCAACAATACTGTTTACTCAACGAGGTTAGATTCAGCTACTAGTTATTTAAATATAAGTACGAGTGGTTATTACAGTTCCAATATTTTTAATAGAGCTTTTGTAGATAAATTAGCATTTGGAGGGTTTATTAGTGAAACAGAAAAAAACGATGCTTTAGCGCGAACAAAAAATGTAAACAATGCTGGAGGTGAGGTTAATTTAGCAATCGAATATTCAAATACTAACATTCACCTAATTAAAGACTTTGGATTTTACACACGTTTAGCATACAATAACAACTTAGGGACGCAGTTTACAAGAGATTTATATCAACTTACCTTTTATGGAAATACAAGCTTAGCTCAAGAAAAAGCTATACTGTCTCCTTCTGCCTTTTACCTTAGAGATGCCAATCAGTTTTCTTTTGGATTAAATAAAAACAATCAACTAAAAGTAGGATTAACACTTTCTTCATTCAACAATAATACTGGCGCTAAGCTGACTAGAGGGACTTTTCTTACAGATACTATAAATAACAACTTAACACTCGATTTAGAAGGTAATTACTTTGCTGTAGATACAAACAAGTCGGTAAACTTTTTTAGTAACAATGCTGTGGGAATTGGTATCGATCTAGAAACAGTCTTAAATATTAAAGAAAAAGGGCAAAATATACACCTTGGAGTAAAAAATGTAGGAGTGTTGATTCAACGAAATGCATACCAAATAAACGCTAAAGGAGACTATACTTATGAGGGAGTTGAGGTAAATAGTTTTAAAAATATTGGGGAGAACTTATTGACACAAAAAGCAATACAAGACTCAATAGGCATTACAACTAAAACAGAAACCAGAACTTCACTTTTACCATTCGAAATTTACTTTTTTCAGGTACCAACTTATAAAAAAAGGATTGAATTAATTTATGGTTTTAGATATAAGAATGAAAGTGCATACAAAGCCTTTTTATACCTAGGCGGTAATTTAAAAATCAATAAATCCGCTCATATTTCGACTTTTGTTAGCCATGGCGGTTATGCTAATTTTCAATGGGGACTTAGTGCACAAACACACTTTAACAAAATGTATTTAGGAATAAACTCTAATAATATTTTAGGTTTCTTCTCTGATAAAACATTTGGACAATCATTAGGACTTTCTCTAACTTACTTATTATGAAAATAAGTCATTTACTCATATTATTACTTTTACCATTGGTTACTATTTTAGGACAATCAACCGTTGTAGATTACACCATAATTGGAAATGAAAGTAGAGAGTATGCCACAGATTTAGACACGTTAAATAAAGCTATTTATCTAGTAGGAAACACGAATGAGTGTGGCAATAATAATGGATTTATAGTTAAATATAAAGATGATTCAATTTATCAAAGAACTCTAGTTGGTGATATAAATATTGATATTATAGAATCTATAGAAACTACTAATAGCAATACTATCTTTTTGGGAGGATATACTAATAAGAATAATGACTATGATGTATATTTGGCTAAACTAGATACCAATTTATTATTACTTGATAATAAAGCACTTGAACTCGATAATTGGAACTTTTGCCACGATTTAGCAATTCAAAGTAGCAGTATAATTGGAGTCGGAGAAACACATAACAATACAGATTATGATGCTTTTATGTTTAAAACAGATAATAATTTAGATACAATTTGGACGAAAAGCATTGCTAGAGAAAGAGATCAAAAACTCACTAAAGTAGTTGCTTACAACGATTCAATATTTATAGCTTGTGGTTACACAGAAATAGATGGGTTGGCGAAAGACATATTGCTGGTTAGTTTTAATGCAAATACGGGAGATACATTATGGACCAATCACTACGGAGGGGTAAACGATGACTTTTGCAGTAGCTTAATTAAAACAAATGATATTCTCGCAAGCAATAAATCAATGCTTGAAATGTTTGGTATACTACATGCTCGGACTATTCATGAAATATCAACTCCATTCCAAGTCTTGCTTAATAATTTATCAA
>CALDTD010000121.1 GCA_937924345.1 uncultured Flavobacteriales bacterium
AACGCAAATATTATATTTACTCGTTCAGATTCAATAAATATCACACAAACTTTCCCACTAGTCACTAGTGGTTCTGCTGTAAATGGCATTGACTATTCAAATATTCCAAATACAATTACATTTCAAGCTGGACAAACTTCTGCTAGTATCTCGCTAAGTACTATTGCTGATAATATTGGAGAAAATCCAGAAAACTTAAGTATAACAATTATATATAGTGGCTTGTGTGGGGAAGACACCGAAATAACTTCTACATTTCAAATAATAGATCAACAACCTTTGTCTGTTAGTTTACCTCCAGATCAAGAATTATCTTGTATCACGGGATTAACATTACCATTAGATGCAGTAGTATCGGGTGGAACTACACCCTATAGCTATTTATGGAACACAGGAGAAACATCATCTTCAATAATTGCTTCTCCTGTAGACACTGCAAAATACATTGTTACAGTAACAGACGCCTGTGGTATTCAGTCTACAACGGATAGTACAACATTAACTATAAAAATATTTGATCCACTTTCAGTATCTTCAAGTAATGATACTATTGTATATTGCCCTAACTCTCCTGTTGATGTTAGTGCAATTTCTACTGGTGGAGCAGGAATAATATCTTACTTATGGAATAATGCAGGAGGAAACACAGCAAATACAACGCTTCAAACTTTAGTTGACTTTACATACATAGTTACTGCTACCGACCAATGTGGCAATGAAGCTACTGATACAACAATTATAGAAGTAATTAGAGACCCTTTAGAACTCAGCACTTACGGGGATACCACTATTTGCCCACTTGGGGATGCAATTGTTGGTGTAATTGCAACTAGTGGAACAGGAGAGTATCGATATGAATGGGATAATGGAGAGCTAACAGACGAAATAATTGCTTCTCCTTTTAACACAGATTACTTTTATGTAAATGTATTTGATTCATGTAATACATATTTTATTAGAGATTCTATTTTAGTAAAAACTCAGAGACCTACTGCCAACTTTTTTACTAACCCTTTAGAAGGAATAGAGAAATTACCTATATACTTTGGAAATCAATCTCAAAATGCGGTTAACTACGAATGGGATTTTGGAAATGGGGATTATGCTTTTGAATTTACACCAACCTACACCTACTTTATAGAAGGAGAATATCCAGTTACTCTAATCGCAACAGATAACCTTGGTTGTACAGATACTATAACAAAAAACTTTACTGTTCATCCTGAATATTTTGGATATGTTCCAAATGCATTCACACCAAATGGTGATGGTGTAAATGATTATTTTAGAGGCTCTTTTGTGGGGGCAAAAGAAACTGAGTTGATGATTTTTAATCGTTGGGGAGACTTAATATACGAGTCTAATTCTATGCGAGCAATATGGGATGGATTACACAATGGAAAACAAGCAAAGTCGGATGTTTATATTTACAAGTATAAACTAAAAGATTATGCGAATGTTACACATGAATATACCGGTCATGTAAATTTAATACGATAATCCTTTAAAGTTTAGTTTAATTAAAATAATAGCATTACTTTTGCTACCTCAAAAATTAATTAACGGGGTTTTGGACCCTTCTAAAACAATTAAACAATGGCAACTAAATTAAGATTGCAAAGACACGGTAAAAAAGGAAAACCATTTTACCACTTAGTAGCGGCAGACGCAAGAGCTAAAAGAGATGGTAAGTTCATCGAAAAAGTAGGTACTTACAACCCAAACACAAATCCAGCAACAATAGATATCAAATTTGATAGAGCATTAGATTGGATGATGAAAGGAGCGCAACCAACTGATACAGTTAAGGCATTATTGTCTTATAGTGGTGTTTTATACAAGAAACATTTATTGGTAGGAGTAAGAAAAGGAGCTTTAACTGAAGCAGAAGCAGATAAGAAATTTGATGCTTGGGCTAAAGAAAAAGAAGCGAAAATTCAAGCAAAAAAAGATGGTTTAGCATCTGCAAATGATGCTGATGCAGCAAAAAGAATGGAAGCAGAAAAAGCAGTTAAAGAAGCGAAAGCTAAAGAAATTGCGGCTAAAAATGCTCCAGAACCAACTGCTGAAGAAGAATAAAATCTATTCTAATTCAAAAAAATTAAAGACCGACATGTTCGGTCTTTTTTTATGCCTAAATTTTAAGATCTAAAAAAAGTATAAGATAAACACTGAGTTTATACAATTTGCCAAGCTATTTTAATCTACTATCTTTGCAGGAAAAAGTAGCATGAAAAAAGAAGATTGTTTTGAATTAGGTATTATTACCAAAATCCATAGTTTTAAAGGTGAAGTTATTTTATTTTTAGACACCGATATTCCTCAAAACTACTACAAACTTCAACAGTTATTTATAGAAATAAATAAACAGTTAGTTCCCTTCTTTATAGAGTCTGCTAAAGTTCAAAAAACGACTCATCTTAGAGTAAAATTCGACGGAGTTACAACAGAGGATCAAGCTTTGTCTTTAACAAACAAAAAAGTATTTCTCCCCCTAACTCAATTGCCAGAATTAAAAGAAGATCAATTTTACTTTCATGAAATTGTTGACTTTAGCATAGTTGACAAACAAGAAAAAATAGTCGGTAATGTTATAGAAGTAATTGATAACTCTTCAAACCGCCTGATTAGTGTAATGATTAATAATAAAGAAGCATTATTACCTTTTAACGATAATCATATTCTTAAAGTGGACAAGCCCAATAAAACAATTCAGCTAGACATTCCAGAGGGATTACTGGCTATTTATGAATAGTATAATTTTAATCATGTATTCTATAAATTAGAACTATCATTAAAAATATTTTATTTGGAGTTATAAAATTTATAACTAAAAAAGCACGCTTAAAGCGTGCTTTTACTTGAACTATAGTAGCGAGAAGGAGATTTGAACTCCTGACCTCCGGGTTATGAATCCGGCGCTCTAACCAACTGAGCTACCTCGCCTTCAATTTTCAGATTGCAAATATAGAAATAATTTTAAACTAAAATTGCAATGCGTATTTTTATTTTTCTAATTGTTTAAATAGATCCTTAAATTCTTCCCAAAACTCATCTAAAGCCAACAAATACTTTGCAAAAAAAGGAAAAATAACATTCCAGGTATTTTTATCATACATGTTCACTTGATCTATCTCTACGTAAATACGACTAATTTGCTTGTTATAACCATCAGTATAGTCTTCAACCCAAATCCACTCGGAAGTTTTAGTAATACCCTCAAAAACAGTTTTCACTTCCTTAAATTGATCAAAAAACAGAGCACGAATCCCGACATCATTATGTTGCAAATCTATACTTACCCTTGCTGTTCGCTTATCAACATCCATTCTAAAATAAATGTCTTTTACGCCTGTTTTATAATTAAGCCACTTTGCTTTTTTGCCAGAAGCTGACTTATTGTGACCAACGTATTTTCCAAAACTTGTCCAAAATAACTTTCTTAGCGCTATCGCTTCTTCTTTACCGTACATTATTTATTTTCTAAAGAATCTTTATCAACAAAAAGATAGATAACCTCATCCTTTTTTTTCATCTTATAATTCTCACGTGCGAACTTTTCTAACGCCTCTGGATTTGTTGTTAACTCTAACGTTTTTTTCTTAATATTCTCAATATCTTTTTCTTTTTGATTATTATCTTCTCTTAGCTCTTTAAGATCAGACTTTAATTTAATCAAACTAAATACACTTGTATCTTCTATCACAAACAAAACACCTAATAGAACTATAATGGATATTAAGTATTTATTTTTAAGGTAAGGAAGATATTTTTTTAAAAAGTCCATTTAAAATCAAAGGTATATATTGTTGTGCGTTAATGAGAATACAATAAATTGAATTTTACACGATTAATACTTAATAAAAGGTGCAGAAGAAAACATACCTTCACTAGCTACGCTAATAAAATATACTCCACTAGGAAAATGTGTTGTATCAATTTCATTTCCTTCTTCAAAAGTTTCATCTAAGTCTCTTTCTAATATTACTTCGCCCAATGTATTTGTAACTTTTACCTTGTGTCTTTGTCTATATTTTCTATTCTTGATAAAATACTTTAAGTAA
>CALDTD010000122.1 GCA_937924345.1 uncultured Flavobacteriales bacterium
AAGTACATATCATTTTCTCTGTTTTTTGTAAACTGTAATGAAGTTGACAAAAAATCCACTTTAGTTTCAAGTAAAACCAACAGTATAGAAAAAAGTTTTGTAACTAACATTGATACTTCTAAAGCCGAACTTGTAAAAAGCTTTTATCCAAACGGTAATTTAAATTTTCACGGTGTATTAATCGATTCTATAAAACATGGATATTGTAAGACTTATTTTGAAAATGGACGATTAAAATTACAAGGTAATTATAGGTTTAACAAAAAATCTGGCTGGTTCGAATCATTTTACGATACAGGAATACCAAAATTTAAAGGAGAGTTTAAAGAAGATAAAAAAAATGGTTGGTATGAATTGTATTATGATGATGGCTCAACGAAAAAAAGAGGTGAGTTTTTAAATAATTTAGAATCTAATTTCTGGGAGTTTTTAAATCCGAACGAGACAAAACAAAAGGAGGGTAGCTTTATCAATGGAAAAAAAGAAGGATTATGGATTTATTATTCACCTTTTGGTATTAAGACTAAAGAAATTACTTACAAAAATGGTTTACAATCTGGATTAACTCAAATTTTTACAGGTGACACAATATTAGTTGAAAAAGGCAACTATCTAAATGGAAAACGCGATGGTTGGTTTGAATTTTATGATGAAAAAGGTGTTTTATTAGAAGAGGTTTCCTACCTCAATGGATTAAGAAATGGAGGATATAAGATGTATATAGACAACTATTTATTTTGGGAAGGAACTTATAAAGATGATGAAAAAGTAGGAGTCTGGAAACAATTTAGTAAAAACGGTAAAATAATTTCGAAGACAAATGAAGGCTAAACCACATATATCAGTAATTATCCCAGCTTTTAACGAAGAAAATTCTGTTGGTAAAGTAGTAACAGATATTCCAAAAGATTGGGTAAAAGAAATTATTGTCGTTAATAATAATTCGAATGATCAGACGGCGCTAAATGCAAAGAAAGCGGGAGCAATTGTAGTAGATGAACCTGTTCAGGGTTATGGTAATGCTTGCTTAAAAGGTATGGCTTACTTGGTAGAGCAAAATATTACTCCAGATATTGTAGTTTATTTAGATGCAGACTACTCTGATTATCCTGAACAATTAATAGAATTAGTACAACCAATTATTGATCAAAATGCTGATTTAGTTATTGGTTCTAGAGCACTGGGCGATAAAGAAAAAAGTTCAATGACTCCTCAACAAGTATTTGGTAATTGGTTAGCTACTTTTTTAATAAAACTAATTTATGGAGTTAAGTTTACTGATTTAGGTCCTTTTAGAGCGGTTAAATACAGTAGTCTTTTAACCATTGATATGCAAGATACTACCTACGGGTGGACAGTAGAAATGCAAGTAAAAGCAGCTAAACTCAAAATGAAATGTGTAGAACTTCCAGTTGATTATAGAGCTAGAATAGGGAAGTCAAAAATTTCTGGCACTTTAAAGGGTACAATAATGGCTGGTTACAAGATTATAACAACCATTTTTAAATATTCAAGAGGGTAAAATATAAGAACCATTTTTCTCTAAAGACGCATGTTTCTAGAATTTATGGAAAATTAGATATTAATAATAGAGTAGAGGCTGTTAACAAAGTTGCAGATCTTGTAAATCAAAAAAAATAATAAACTTATGCCCCAAAATAAAATTTCAATTACCGATTGGGATTTAGCAGACCGCCCAAGAGAAAAGCTTATGGCACATGGAAGGCTCAGCCTTTCAAATGCAGAACTAATTGCTATTTTAATAGGCTCTGGTAATAGAAAGGAAACAGCAGTTGAATTAGCTAAAAGAGTCTTAAGTAAAAATGAAAATAGTCTAACCCATTTAGGAAAACAAACAATTAAAAATTTAATAGAGTTTAATGGAATAGGGGAAGCAAAAGCAATAAGTATAATTGCTGCTTTGGAATTGGGTAGAAGAAGAAAAAACGAAGAGCAGCCAGTTTTAAAGGCTATTAAATCTAGTAAAGATGCTTTTGATGAACTATATACTTTTTTTGAAGATTTGGTTCATGAGGAATTTTGGGTTTTAACTTTATCTCGATCCAATAAAGTTATTTCAAAACAACAAATTAGTAAAGGTGGTGTAAGTGGAACGGTTGTAGATGCAAAACTAGTGTTCAAAAAAGCAATAGAAGATTTAGCTTCAGCAATAATTATTGCACACAATCATCCATCTGGAAACTTAAAACCAAGCCAAGCTGACTTAAAATTAACCAACAAATTAGTAGAATCTGGTAAAATGTTGGATTTACCTGTTTTAGATCATTTAATCATAACAAATTCGAGCTATTTCAGCTTTGCAGATAAGGCATTAATCTAGGTTGAAATTTTTAAATCCTTTTTTTTTGTTAAATAATTTAAAAATAAATGCAAAATATAAAAGGTAAGTTGGCTTATTGTTTTTTTTGATTATATTGTCACATAAATAATCTCATTGAATATCAATAAGATGCAAATACGAACACATGGAAAAAGTTAAGTTTGAAACAGAAACACTTGTAAATACTTCACCCAATATATTATTTAATTGTTTAGTTAGTCCAAGTGGCTTATCAGAATGGTTTGCAGATGATGTAAACATAAAAGGAGATGTTTACACTTTCTTCTGGGATGGCGACGAAGACACTGCAAAATTATTAAAATCTAAAAAAGGAAATGAAGTTCGTTTTCAGTGGGAAGAAGATGAGGGAACATCTTATTATTTTGAAATGGCTATACAGATAGATGATTTAACAAAAGAAGTTGCATTGGTTATAACTGATTTTGCTGAAGAAGATGAAATTGATGAAGCAAAATTATTGTGGGAAAGTACAATTCAAAAATTAAAATTTGCGATTGGAGGATAATATCTCTCTAAATTTTGAGTTAGAAAATAGAGTTTGTAAACAAATACATTATTTTTACAAAAAATTGAATCTTATGGTTAATTCCATAAGATTTTGTTTTTTATACGCTTATTTTAGCATTGTAAACTATATAGCTAAACAAACTAATTGAAAAAACTAACTAAAGTTGTTGTAGGAGCATTCCTTGGACCTTTTATTATGGTTTTCCTTATCTGGATGGTTATTCTAGATATGCAGTTTTTGTGGTTGTATATAGATGACTTAATGGGGAAGGGGTTAGAATGGTATATCATTCTTGAACTTCTTTTTTATGCTTCAGCAAATTGGGTTCCTATAGCATTACCACTTTCGGTTTTGTTAGCCTCCATTATGACATTTGGAAATTTGGCAGAACATAATGAATTAACAGCCATGAAGGCTTCTGGTTTATCGCTTTTTAAGATCATGAAACCATTGATGATTTTTATGATGTTTGTATCAGTCGGAGCTTTTTATTTTTCGAATAATCTATGGCCGACAGCAAACTTCAAAATGCGTGTCCTTATCTACGATATACAACAAACTAAAGCCTCAATTATATTTAAAGAAGGTATTTTTTTCGATGAATTAGAGGACTATAATATTCGTATTGGTAAGAAAGAAGAAGATGGAACATTCAGGGATTTACTGATCTATGATTATTCTGAAATGAAAGTCTCTCAAAACTATTCTGAAGACCCAAGAGATTATAAAAGAATAATCAGCGCAAAAAAAGGATCGATCACACATCCAAAAAATAGTTCATTCATGATGTTGGAACTGTTCGATGGATTTATTTTTCAGGAATGGAATCCAGAATCGGTAGAGGATTCTAAGCTTCCATTTATGCGATATTATTTTGAAAAAGCAACTTTGAAAATCAAATTAAAATCTTTTGACTTTGAACGTTCTACAGAAGAAACATATTCTAGAGATGAACACTTTTTATCATTAGATCAATTAAAAATACTTAAAGATTCTGCAATTACT